>NZ_CP037951.1:4125000-4222191 GCF_004358445.1 Parashewanella tropica | reverse complement strand
TTATCTCATCCCCAAATGATCACCCGAAAGGTTAAATAGTTTATAGTTTGTCGCGTAAGATCGCCATCTTTAAATGCATTTATCCCCAGATAGATCAAAAACCTTAAAATCAAGGAGATCTTTTTTGATCAAAGAAGATCTGTGATCAGACTGTTAAGCGCAAACGCCCGTGTTAATTTGTGATCAGCGGCGATCAAATTAACGGATAATTTTTAGCGCCAATTTATCAAATAGATCACAACATATTGCGATCACACACAGACTTATCCACAAGAGGTAGTGATCCTTTGACCAAGCCACAGTGACGAGGTGAACATTATTTTTACACTTATCTAGCTTCTATATTGACGGGCAAACATAAAGTGATTACAATTCGCCCTCTTTTTGACCCTAGGCTTTGTTTCTATTTATGTAGAAGTGGGCTGAAAGTCAGGTTAACCATAGATTAAAGACGGATTGCCAAAATGAGTAAACGTACTTTCCAACCAAGCAACCTTAAGCGTAAGCGTTCTCACGGCTTCCGCGCCCGTATGGCTACTGTAGGTGGTCGTAAGGTATTAGCACGTCGTCGTGCTAAAGGTCGCGCTCGTTTATCTGCTTAATGTTTAATGACAGATAAACAACATACCTTTCCGCGGGAGTTACGTCTGTTAACTCCCGCTCAATTTTCCGCTGTTTTTTCCAAACCTATCAAAGCCTCTTCTGCTGAAATCACGCTATTAGCGGTCAACAATGACCTAAATCATCCTCGCATGGGTTTAACTGTACCTAAAAAGCAGGTGAAATTAGCCGTGGGTCGAAACAGAGTTAAGCGTATCATTCGCGACAGTTTTCGTTGTCATCAACATGATCTGCCTGCCATTGACATTGTGGTCTTGGTTCGTCATGGTGTAACAAAAATGGATAACGCAGCTTTGCATAAGTTGGTGGAAAAGTTATGGCGAAAACTATGTCGCCGTTACAACTCTTAGGTATCGTACTGATACGAGCCTATCAAATTGTAATCAGTCCACTTCTTGGACCGCGGTGTCGCTTTGTCCCAACCTGCTCCCAATACGCTATCGAAGCAATAAAAATCCACGGATTTTTCAAAGGGAGTTGGTTTGCAATCAAACGCATATTAAAATGTCACCCTTTACATCCCGGCGGGAACGATCCCGTCCCTCAAAAAAACGACAGGTGTAACAAATAGGCTATGGAATCTCAACGCAATATATTGCTAATTGGTCTGCTGCTTGTGAGCTTCTTACTGTGGCAACAGTGGCAGGTGGAAAAAAATCCACAACCCACACCAAGCACACAGCAAACTCAAACCACTGGCAATGCAGTCAGTCATACTGGTACTGCTGATGTACCTGAAGCGGAGCATTCCGTACCGACTTCGGCAAACGTCTCAACGCAATTGATTGAAGTAACCACTGATCAATTAAATGTCAAAATTAACCCAGTGGGTGGTGACATTGTTTATGCCGCTTTGGTATCTCACAAACTTGAGCAAGGCAAAGACGAGCCGTTCGTTATTTTGCATCAAAACCGTGATTTCACTTACATTGCGCAAAGTGGTCTGATTGGTAAAGGCGGTATTGATAGCGTAAATGGTCGCGCTACTTTTAGCAGTGCCAAACCAAGCTATCAAATGCAAAATGGTGCCGATACCTTAAGCGTGCCATTAACTTATGTCGCTGCGAACGGCGTGAAATACGTAAAAACCTTTACTTTCACCCGTGGTAAATTCAATGTTGGTGTCAGCTATGACATTAACAACACGTCTAGCCAAGCCCTACAAGTTCAGATGTACGGTCAGCTAAAAGAAAGCATCAAAGAGCATGAAACCAGCATGATGATGCCGACTTACCGTGGTCCTGCGTTTTCGACGCAAGATACCCGTTATGAAAAGTACAAATTTGACGAACTGGTTAAAAACCCACTGAAACAACACACGTTGGGTGGCTGGGTTGCCATGCTGCAACACTACTTTGTGTCGGCTTGGGTACCGCCAGCAGGTGATAAAAACACCATTTATACCAGTACCAGTGCGGGTGGCTTAGCCAATATTGGTTTCCGTGGTGCGGTATACGACGTTCAGCCTGGTACTTCGCAAAGTATCCACTCTGAGTTTTATGTGGGTCCAAAAGATCAAGAAGCTCTATCTGCACTTTCACCAACCTTAAATCTAGTAGTAGATTACGGTTTCCTTTGGTGGCTAGCTCTACCTATCCACTGGTTATTGATGTTCTTCCAATCGGTTGTGGGTAACTGGGGTGTGGCGATTATCCTGATCACATTAGTGGTTCGTGGTGGTTTATACCCGCTCACCAAAAAGCAATACACCTCGATGGCGAAAATGCGTGACTTACAACCTAAGTTACAGTCGTTGAAAGAGCGCTATGGCGATGACCGTCAAAAGATGGGTCAAGCTATGATGGAACTGTATAAGAAAGAAAAAGTAAACCCTATGGGTGGCTGTTTACCTATCTTGTTGCAAATGCCAATCTTCATCGCGCTTTACTGGGTATTGATTGAAAGTTACGAGTTGCGTCATGCGCCATTCATGTTATGGATCACCGACTTGTCTGTTAAAGATCCATACTATGTTCTGCCTGTATTAATGGGTGCAACCATGTGGTTAATGCAAAAAATGCAACCAATGTCACCACAAATGGACCCAATGCAGCAGAAGATGATCCAGTACATGCCGCTTATCTTTATGGTGTTCTTCCTATGGATGCCATCAGGTATCGTACTTTACTGGGTAGTGGGTAACCTTGTGGCTATCACTCAGCAAAAGATCATTTACGCAAAACTGGCTAAAAAAGCTGAAAATAAGTAATAAAATCAGTATTAGCTAAGTGATAATATAAAGGCGGCCATTAAGCCGCCTTTTTTATTAATGCCATTTCCATCCAAGTGGTATTAATAAAAAACAAGTAGCCTTTTACAGTCCATATAAACAAATCACAGGAAAGTACCGTGACCACAGATACCATTGTTGCCCAAGCTACCGCACCCGGTCGTGGAGGCGTTGGCATTATTCGAATTTCAGGTCCATTAGCTGAGCAAGTTGCCCAATCCGTGCTTGGTCATATTCCTAAGGTGCGTTACGCCGATTACTGTGATTTCAAACATCAAGACAATAGCGTTATCGACCAAGGTATTGCGCTGTTCTTCAAAGGTCCTAACTCTTTTACCGGTGAAGATGTGCTTGAACTTCAAGGTCACGGCGGTCAAGTCGTGCTGGATATGCTCATTAAACGTGTGCTTGAAGTTCAAGGCGTTCGCACCGCCAAACCTGGCGAATTCAGCGAACAAGCCTTTATGAATGATAAGCTGGATTTAGCCCAAGCTGAAGCCATTGCCGATCTCATTGATGCCTCTAGTGAACAAGCGGCTAAAAGCGCCCTGCACTCTCTGCAAGGTGAATTTTCCAATCACATTCATCAGCTGGTGGACGATGTCACTAACCTGCGTTTGTACGTTGAAGCCGCGATTGATTTCCCTGACGAAGAAGTCGACTTTTTAAGTGATGGCAAGATTGCCAATAAGCTTAATCAAATTATCGGTAATCTCGATAACGTCACAGCCAGTGCTCAACAAGGTGCCATCATGCGTGAAGGCATGAAAGTGGTGATTGCTGGTCGCCCAAATGCCGGTAAATCCTCACTGCTGAATGCGCTTGCAGGAAAAGAGTCTGCAATTGTGACTGATATTGCTGGTACCACTCGCGACGTGCTGCGTGAACACGTACATTTGGATGGTATGCCACTGCACATCATTGATACGGCAGGGTTACGTGATACCCAAGATGCGGTTGAAAAAATAGGGATTGAGCGCGCGTGGGAAGAAATCGACCGTGCTGATCGTGTGCTATTTATGGTCGATGGCACTACGACAGACTCTGTCGATCCCCACGATATTTGGCCAGATTTTATTGATCGTCTTCCTAAAAACCTTGGGATCACCGTCATTCGCAATAAAGCAGATATAACAGAAGAGACACTTGGTGCTCATGATAATGAATCCAAAGATCACCCAGTATTTGGTATTTCAGCCAAAACTGGAGAAGGCGTCGACAGCCTAAAAGAACATTTAAAAACCTTAATGGGTTATCAAAGCAACCTCGAAGGTGGCTTTATCGCTCGCCGCCGTCACTTAGAAGCTTTGGATCTGGCAACTCAATACTTACTGCAAGGTAAAGAACAACTTGATGTCTATATGGCGGGTGAATTACTAGCAGAAGAACTGCGAATGACCCAAATGGCACTGTCTGAAATTACCGGTGAATTTACCTCAGATGATTTACTTGGGAAAATCTTTAGCTCGTTTTGTATTGGAAAATAACCAATTTAAACAGATAATTACGATTACATGCTACCAGCCTCTATTTTAAGTAGGCTGGTAAATACCTCTATTTAATATTCTGCATTCTATTTTGAAGCGCTTCTTTCAAAGCAATATCTGTATCCGACTCACCACACTTAAAGGGGTATCCAAGAATTTCTGAATCTGGTTTCAACTTATTACCAATTTTTATAACTCTATGACAAATGTGCCCTTTTTTGATTATCCGATTGGGATCCAATACAGAGTGGATTAACGCTTTATCCTCGAGTTTCTCAGCTTCAGGCGTCCATAAAGGTTTAACTGAAGGGGTGATTTCACTAAGTGTACCGACTTGGGTTTGTAATTTGGCATATTCACTTGCAGCGCTGTATATTCCTTCGCTTTTCTTCCTAGAGAGGTAGGATAGTGTCATCGCTTTGATATCTTTTATTGATATTTCAGCTTGTTTGGATTCAAGTAACTTATTGCTCTTCTCCATTTTGGTTTTAACGGTCGTTTGATGAACAGAGGGACTAGAAGATACTTCTGGCAAGGTTGTTAAAGCCTTTTTATCAATGAGCTTAGAAAAACTCTCTTTTTCAGGTTCAATCGGTTTGGCTTTTTTTCTTGCAACATATAAATAAGAATGAATTTTCGGGACTTGTTCATCCTTTGTATTTGTCGCTTTATGGAATTTAACTGTAACTAAATTGATATTAATAAAAAGAATAAAGACAATATTTAGAAAAAGTGCCCAAAAAATGCTGTATACAATAAATAAGTTATGTTTTTTTTCAGTTAGAGAAAGCCCTTTATTAGCCACATTCACAGTAGGCTCTAGATCTATAACGTAATCACGCTCTATAAAATGTTCTTCATCGATATCCTTTTGTTTTTTATCATCCATTATTGTTAAATCATCCAATAAAAACAGAAACAAATCTATCCAGCAGCTTTAATTACTCACTTTCCAAAAGAGTTATTAACTGTTACGACCCCTCTATAAACAAATGATTCAATAATAAATTCTAAAGTGAACATATTCACATAGATAAGCAGCGCTTCACTGCATATAAATACCAGTAAATTCTTACTTTTCTCAGAATTAAATTTTGTTAAGTTAGTTGATGACTCGCAACCAAATTGACTATTGTGAACCTACTGAAGTCAGTTAACCCAAACAATGATCTCAAGCATTCAACAATATATCGATAAAATTCAAGCACTCATCCAGAGCCAGAGTGATGAAATGCTATTACTCAAACAACTAACGCCCATTACCAAACAACTTGCTCAAACTCAACAATGTCCTAAGGTGGATGAAAACACCATAGATACAGGAATGGATTATCAATTATTCCCGTTATTTGAAGGTGAAAACCATGGGCTTTTTATTACTTTAATTAGTTGGATGCCAGGAAGTACGACCCCAATACACAACCACAATACATGGGCGTTAGTGACAGGAATTATAGGAACAGAAACCAATACTTTATGGCGAGCTGTAACCCCTGTTGTATATGAGGGAGAAGTCGAACTGGAAGAAGATAAAACCATAGCCGTAAGCCCAACTACAGTATTAACATTAGGCAGTGATGCGATTCATTGTGTTAAAAATCTCACCAACGAACCAACACTATCACTGCATATTTACGGAAAAAATCCTTACTTTACTCAGCGTTCTCAATTTCTTCCAGAGCAACAATTAGCCATACCGTTTTGATTCATTTAAAGCCAGTAAAGGTTAAAGTTCTCCCTTTGATGAGGTAGTGAGCTTTTTGCAAATATCCACCACTGCCTGCACTTTGCATGATAATTTGAACAATCGTTTGTGTTTTTGATTGTTTAATCACATCCACCGCCACAATGGATCCATCTCGCTCTTGTATCATCCCCGAAATAAAATTATCAAAAGGAAAGGCGGGCTCCGAAATACCATATAAACGCACACTATAACTGCCAATACTTTCAGGCTCTTGCTTGGGTACACTCACCACAATGTGCTGACCGCTATCTAAGCTTATTATTTTATAAAAAGCTTGGTTTGTTGGTTGATTAGTATTCTGAGAAACAGAGTTAGCCTGACAGCCCATCAAACTGAATAACACGACCAGGGACATTACATATTTCATACTTCACACACCCAAAATGAAGAATATTTCACTCACTTTACCCTACATGGGTTATCGAATTACATCAGTTTTCAATGCTAATATGCATTTTAAAGAACACTTGTAGGTAAACTAAATGGCAAAAATTGAAGTAATTGTCGGTACCACTATGGGTGGTGCTGAGTATGTATCAGATGAACTGATCGCTTTATTAGAAGAACATGAAGTCACTCAACACCTTGAACCCAATCTGGACGAAATCCCTCAAAATGGGATCTGGTTGCTTGTATCTTCCACTCACGGCGCAGGTGAATTGCCCGATAATATCCAGCCATTCGCACAACAATTAGTAGATCAAAAACCTGATCTTTCCCAAGTAAAATTTGCGATCTGTGCCATTGGTGACTCCAGTTATGACACTTTTTGCCAAGGACCTGAAACTTTGATCCAAAGTTTTCAACAACTCGGCGCTGCATCATTTGTGGATAAGATCCAGATCGATGTTTTAGATGAAAACCTTCCAGAAGACACCGCTATCGCATGGTTAGAAGACTGGAAAGATCAAATAAACTAGCCCTTCCGAATATTCTTTCAACTTTCCCACATCTTTGATCGCCATTACTCACGGGTTATTCAATCTTTGGATAACTCTGTGGGTAAACTTGGATCTAGCTCTGATCAAGCCGGAATAAGATCGACACCCAAAATGAAGATGATCCGTGCTGTGGATAACCCATAGATCTATCCCCAGCTTATCTGAAGATTGATCGCAAACTGATCACACGATCAAACCCCTTGTTAGCCATTGATATATATAGCTTTTATCTTGTTGCGCACAGAAATGGTGTTACTTAATAATAAGTAATAATAAAAGATCTTTATATAGATCTTTATATATTATATGCCTGATCCTTTGATCAAAAAGTCCATCACTTCATCATTCACTCATTGTGGGTAAAGTGGTAAACTACGCTGCTTACTGGCACCTTGATCAAACATAAAGTGGTTTTCTCGGTGTTAACGATCGTCTTAGCGATATTACGCAAATTTAAAGGTGTGAAATGCAGTTTCATGAAGCGTTTGATGTCATCGTAGTGGGTGGTGGTCATGCTGGAACAGAAGCCGCTTTAGCGGCAGCGAGAATGGGATCTCAAACCCTATTATTGACTCATAACATTGATACATTAGGTCAAATGTCATGTAACCCCGCGATCGGGGGTATAGGTAAAGGACATTTAGTTAAAGAGATCGATGCGCTTGGTGGTGCAATGGCAATTGCAACGGATCATGCAGGTATTCAATTTCGCACCTTAAACTCAAGCAAAGGTCCAGCGGTACGTGCGACTCGTGCCCAAGCGGATCGCAATTTATATAAAGCTAAAATTCAGCAGATCTTACAAAGTCAGCCTAATTTACGTCTATTTCAACAATCCGCTGATGATTTAGTGATTGAAAATGATCGCGTTGTCGGTGTCGTTACCCAAATGGGCTTAGCGTTTCGCGCTAAAACCGTTGTATTAACGGCGGGCACTTTTTTAAGCGGCAAGATCCACATTGGACTTGAAAATTACAGTGGTGGTCGCGCTGGTGATCCACCGTCTATCAGTCTCGCCAAGCGTTTACAAGAACTGCCGATGCGTATGGGACGGTTAAAAACCGGTACGCCACCTCGTCTTGATGCTAATAGCTTAGATTTTTCACAAATGGCAGAGCAAAAAGGCGATGATCCATTACCTGTAATGTCATTCTTGGGCAATGTTGAGCAACATCCTGAACAGATCAGTTGCCATATCACCCATACCAATGAACAAACCCATGACATCATTCGTGGTGGTTTAGACAGAAGCCCTATGTATTCTGGTGTGATTGATGGTGTGGGACCACGCTATTGCCCATCCATTGAAGATAAGATCATGCGTTTTGCCGATAAAGACTCCCATCAGATCTTTATTGAGCCAGAAGGGTTAAATACGAATGAGATCTACCCAAATGGGATCTCAACCAGTCTTCCGTTTGATGTACAACTCAATTTAGTTCGATCCATCAAAGGCATGGAAAATGCCCAGATCATTCGTCCTGGTTACGCTATTGAGTACGATTACTTTGATCCACGTGATCTTAAAAACTCGCTAGAGACCAAATATATTGATGGTCTGTTCTTTGCGGGTCAAATTAACGGTACAACGGGTTATGAGGAAGCGGGCGCTCAAGGCTTATTAGCTGGTATGAATGCGGCGCTGCAAGTTCAAGGTAAAGAGTCCTGGTGTCCACGCCGTGACGAAGCTTATCTTGGCGTATTGGTTGATGATTTATCAACATTAGGCACTAAAGAGCCTTATCGTATGTTTACCAGTCGTGCCGAATATCGTTTACTGCTTCGTGAAGACAATGCTGATATGCGTTTGACGGAAAAAGGTCGTGAGCTTGGCTTAGTGGACGATGCGCGCTGGCAAGCCTTTAGCGACAAAAAAGAAGCGATTGAACAAGAACTTCAACGACTACGCAGTCATTGGGTACACCCAAATTCAGAGTTAGTTGATCACTTAAACCCGCATTTGAATACGCCGATTTCACGTGAAGCGACATTTGAAGAATTATTGCGTCGTCCAGAAATGAATTATGACAAACTGACTGCGATTGAAGGGTTTGGCCCATCTTTGAAAGATCCACTAGCCGCTGAGCAAGTGCAAATTCAGGTGAAATACTCAGGATACATTCAACGCCAGCAGCAAGAGATTGAAAAGCAGCAGCGCAATGAAAATACTGGTCTTCCAAGTGATCTGGATTATCAAGAAGTGCCTGGGTTATCCAATGAGGTGATTGGTAAGCTTAACGATGCCAAACCTGAAACCATTGGTCAGGCTTCGCGTATTTCAGGGATCACTCCTGCCGCGATTTCGATTTTGTTGGTGCATTTGAAAAAGCGTGGTCTTTTGCGTAAAAACTAGCACCTAAGTCAGCAAAATAATCGAAAAAATTGAATAAGGGAAGACGAATGTCTTCCCTTGTTGTTTGTTGGGCTTCATAATATCCGATTACTCTTTTTAACTGGATTTGGTGAACCTGAGCATGACATCAGAGTTAAAGCAGCAATTGGCGTTAGATCTACAAGCGGCAAATTTAACCGTTACTGAGCAACAACAGCAGCAACTTTTAGGTTTGATTGCTATGCTTGATAAGTGGAACAAAGCTTATAACTTAACTTCGGTGCGTGATCCAAAACAAATGCTTACAAGGCATATTGTCGATTCGATCGTCGTCTCACCTTATTTAAACGGTCAACGCTTTATTGATGTGGGGACCGGTCCAGGTTTACCTGGATTGCCGTTAGCGATACTAAATCCAGATAAAGAATTTGTATTACTTGATAGTCTTGGCAAGCGCATTCGCTTTCAAAAGCAAGTGCAGTTCGAACTTGGTATTCACAATGTCACTTCGGTAGAAAGTCGAGTGGAAGCCTATCAAGATGAACGTGGATTCGACGGTGTATTGAGTCGTGCCTTTGCATCGGTCAAAGATATGTTAAATTGGTGTCACCATCTGCCCAATAAGCAAGGTGTTTTTTACGCGTTAAAAGGGCAATTAACCGATGACGAAATGACTCAAATTCCAGAAGGATATCGCGTTATAGACACCATTGAGTTACAAGTGCCACGTTTGGAAGAACAACGTCATCTACTTAAATTAGTGAAACTGTAGTTACAGACAAAATAGGACAGGAATGTGGGAAAAATAATTGCTGTAGCGAACCAGAAAGGTGGAGTGGGAAAAACAACCACCTGCGTGAATTTAGCGGCATCATTGGCAGCGACTAAACGCAAGGTATTGTTAATTGACCTTGATCCTCAAGGCAATGCAACCATGGGCAGTGGTATCGATAAGTATGATGTCACTCGAACCGCTTATGATCTATTGGTGGATGAAACGCCATTTAGTGAAGTCGTAGTACACGATTCCAGTGGCAAATACGATTTGATTGCCGCCAATGGCGATGTTACCGCGGCTGAAATCAAATTGATGGAATTTTTTGCCCGTGAAGTGCGCTTGAAAAATGCCTTAGCGCCCGTGAAAGATCACTATGATTTTATCTTCATTGATTGTCCGCCATCTCTGAATATGCTCACCGTGAATGCCATGTCTGCAGCAGACAGTGTATTAGTGCCAATGCAATGCGAATATTACGCACTAGAGGGACTAACAGCATTAATGGATACCATCACTAAATTAGCCGCTATGGTAAATCCAGAGTTAAGCATTGAAGGTATTTTACGTACCATGTACGATCCCCGTAATCGCTTGGCCAATGATGTATCTGATCAGTTAAAACAGCACTTTGGTGACAAGGTGTATCGTACTGTTATTCCAAGAAACGTACGATTAGCTGAAGCCCCAAGTTTTGGCGCACCCGCCATGTATTACGATAAATCCAGTGCTGGCGCCAAAGCTTACTTGGCATTAGCGGGGGAAATTATCCGCCGTAGTGAGCAAAAAGCGACGGTTTAAGGAAATAAAATGACAGTGAAAAAACGTGGATTAGGTAAAGGACTGGATGCCTTATTAAGTACCAGTCGAGTCTCTCAACAAAAGCTTGAGCAACAACAAGTTGAAGCTGAGCAAAAGACGGAGGCACAAAACCAAGCGGTACCAGGGCATAATGAATTGATGCGCCTCGACGTTGACTTGCTGACACCGGGCAAATACCAACCACGTAAAGATATGTCCCCCGATGCTCTGGACGAATTGGCTGAGTCCATTCGTGTTCAAGGCGTCATTCAACCTATCGTTGTGCGTAAGCTTGAAAGTGGTAAGTACGAAATCATTGCCGGTGAACGTCGCTGGCGTGCATCGATGCAAGCCGAACTAGAAAAAGTGCCTTGTATTGTTAAGCAAGTACCGGATGAATCTGCGGTTGCCATTGCCTTGATTGAAAACATTCAGCGTGAAGATCTTAATGCCATGGAAGAAGCCATCGCGCTGGATAGATTGTTGAATGAATTTGAATTGACCCATCAACAAGTGGCGGATGCCGTTGGTAAGTCTCGTACCACGGTCACCAATTTATTACGTCTTAATGGTCTTTGTGAGCCTGTCAAACGTTTATTAGAGCACGGCGATTTAGACATGGGTCATGCTCGTGCCTTGTTGGCGGTTGAAGGTGACTTACAAACCACGTTAGCACGCCAAGTAGTAGCGAAAGAATTAACCGTTCGTGAAACTGAGCGTTTGGTGAGTAAAGCCTTAAGCCCAGAAAAAGAGCAAAAACCCAAACAAAAAGACAGCGATGTTGAACGTTTAGAAGCCCAATTAGTCGAAAAGCTGGGAGCAAAAGTCGCGATTAGCCATAACAGCAAAGGCAAAGGGAAAATCGTCATAAATTATCAAGACTTGTCTGAGCTGGATGGGATTTTAAGTAAAATTCACTAATCTCTTATAACTAGTCGTTTATATTGCACCTTAAACGGCTAGTTATGCATTTGTTTACACTTGCCGTATCACCTTCCGTAAAATTGTTAATGTGATCTGACAGCCTGTTTTCCATTGTTCTGATTGCAAACCCGCTATTTTCGTGTTTACAAAGTTGCATTGAAACCCCACTTAGGTATACTTTCGCCAGCTTTTTTGTCTGATTTGCTTTGGATCAAAAAATCAAGGCAAATACTGATAAAAAAAGTATGGGAATGGAGAGGGTAATTTGACTGCGATTTTAGCTCGTCGTGGCCGTAGTGCCGCCTATAAACTGGTTTTGGCTCAAGCTGTGGTGTCTGTCGTCAGTTTTATCATCTTCTCTATCGTATGGGAATTACAATATGGGCTCGCTGCGTTTGCAGGGGGGCTTGTTGCTGTAGTTCCTAATTTTGTGTTCGCAACCCTTGCTTTCTCTCGTTCGGGAGCAAGCCAAGCAGATAAAGTCTTAAAAAGCTTTTACTGGGGGGAAGCGGTAAAGTTGCTGCTGACAATAGCATTATTCTCGTTGATATTTAGCGTATTCAAATTCGGTTTTATGCCGGTATTTGTCGGTTATCTATTAGCGCTGATGGTGCATTGGACGGCGCCTTTATACTTCAAGCAAAGTTAAGTGGGATGAATCATGGCTGCATCTGGTGAAGCGCTAACACCGCAGGGCTATATCCAACATCACCTTACCAATTTAACCGTTGGTGATGGGGTTTGGGCATGGCACGCTGATTCATTGTTCTTTTCGGTAGGTTTGGGTGTTCTTTTCTTGTGGTTATTCCGCTCTGTTGCCAAAAAAGCGACAACAGGCGTCCCTGGAAAGCTTCAGTGCTTTGTAGAGATGATTGTTGAATTTGTCGACAACAGTGTTAAAGAGACTTTCCACGGTAAAAACGCTCTGATTGCACCTCTTGCGTTGACCATTTTCGTATGGATCTTCCTGATGAACTTCATGGATATGATCCCTGTTGACTGGCTACCTGAGTTAGCTATGGCGATGGGTATTCCATACTTGAAAGTGGTACCTTCAACGGACCTTAACATTACCTTCAGTTTAGCTTTAGGTGTGTTTGTGCTGATCATTTATTACAGCATTAAAGTCAAAGGTGTATCAGGTTTTGCGAAAGAACTGACATTACAGCCTTTTAACCATTGGGCAATGATACCAGTCAACCTCCTGCTCGAATCCGTAACACTTATCGCTAAACCAATTTCATTGGCTTTGCGTTTGTTCGGTAACTTGTACGCGGGTGAGTTGATCTTCATCCTTATTGCGCTAATGTACGGTACTAACTTGGCACTTTCCGCTCTAGGTGTGACATTACACTTAGGTTGGTTAATCTTCCACATTCTAGTTATTACCCTGCAGGCGTTTATCTTCATGATGTTGACCATTGTTTACTTAAGCATGGCACATGAAGATCATTAAGGATTGCTGAAGAAAATTTTTTAACTAAATCAAACAACTAAATTAGATTTAGAATCGGAGATAAAGATGGAAACGATTTTAGGTATGACAGCAATCGCTGTTGCTCTACTGATTGGTATGGGTGCATTAGGTACTGCAATCGGTTTCGGCCTATTAGGTGGTAAGTTCTTGGAAGGCGCTGCTCGTCAACCAGAAATGGCTCCTATGCTTCAAGTTAAGATGTTCATCGTAGCGGGTCTACTTGACGCCGTAACTATGATCGGTGTGGGTATTGCATTGTTCATGCTGTTCACCAACCCACTAGGTGGCATGCTGTAACACACGCTTCTGTCTTAACTCTAATTAGGAGGCTGTTGTGAATATCGGCATCACTCTATTATGGCAGACGTTAGCATTTGCAATCTTCGTGTGGTTCTGCATGAAGTATGTATGGCCACCTCTTCTAGCTGCAATTGAAGAGCGCCAGAAGAAGATAGCTGACGGTCTAGCTGATGCGGATCGCGCCGCAAAAGATTTAGAGTTGGCTCAAGCGAAAGCCACTGACCAACTAAAAGAAGCCAAAGCTACAGCAAACGAAATCATTGAGTCCGCTAACAAGCGTAAAGCTCAAATCGTAGATGAAGCTAAAGCTGAGGCTGATGCTGAGCGTGCGAAAATCATCGCTCAGGGTCACGCAGAAATTGAAGCCGAACGTAATCGCGTGAAAGAAGAACTGCGTAAGCAAGTTGCTTCTCTAGCTATTCAAGGTGCTGAAAAAATCCTTGAACGTTCAATTGATCCAAACGCGCACAGTGACATTGTTGAAAAACTGGTTGCTGAAATTTGATAAGGGAGTGGAGTTATGGCTGAGTTAACCACCATTGCTCGCCCTTACGCAAAGGCAGCGTTTGACTATGCGGTTGAGCAAAGTGCCGTAGACGCTTGGGCAGAAATGCTTGAGTTTGCAGCACAAGTCGCTAGCCATGAAGATGTTGCTCCAACTTTGAAAGGTGCTTTAGCTCCTCAAAAGTTGGCGGAATTCTTTAACGGCATTTGTGGCGACCAGCTTAATGCTCATGGTCAAAACCTGATCAAAGTAATGGCTGAAAACGGACGCTTAGAAGTTCTACCTGCTGTTGCTGAACTTTTTGTCGAGTTTCGTAATGCTTGGGCGAAGGAAGTAGAAGCTGACGTAGTTTCTGCGACTGAATTAAGCCAAGATAAACTTGAGCAAATCAGCAAGCAACTAGAACAGCGTCTAGCACGCAAAGTAAAGCTGAATTGCAGCATTGATGCTAGCTTAGTCGCTGGTGTCATCATCAAAGCAGGCGACCTTGTCATTGACGGTTCTGTACGTGGAAAATTATCACGTATGACCGATGACTTGCTGTCGTAATTGGGAGTTTGAGCATGCAACTGAATTCCACTGAAATCAGCGATCTGATTAAACAGCGGATCGAGCAGTTCGAAGTCGTCAGTGAAGCACGCAACGAAGGTACTATCGTTGCAGTAAGTGACGGTATCATCCGCATTAACGGCCTAGCGGACGTTATGCAAGGTGAGATGATCGAATTGCCAGGCAACCGTTATGCAATCGCGTTGAACTTAGAACGTGATTCTGTAGGTGCCGTAGTGATGGGCTCTTATGCCGGATTGGCAGAGGGCGTAAAAGTTAAAACGACTGGTCGTATTCTAGAAGTACCAGTAGGCCGTGGTCTACTAGGTCGTGTGGTAAACACGCTAGGTGAGCCAATCGACGGTAAAGGTCCACTGGATAACGATGGCTTCTCTCCTGTAGAAGTAATCGCACCAGGCGTTATTGACCGTAAGTCGGTTTCTCAACCAGTACAAACCGGTTATAAAGCCGTTGACTCAATGATACCAATCGGTCGTGGTCAGCGTGAGCTTATCATCGGTGACCGTCAAACCGGTAAAACCGCGATGGCAATCGATGCCATCATCAACCAGAAAGACTCAGGCATTGCTTGTGTGTACGTAGCAGTAGGCCAAAAGGCTTCTACCATTGCTAACGTAGTACGTAAGCTGGAGGAGCACGGTGCACTACAAAACACTATCGTGGTAGTAGCAACGGCTTCTGAAGCGGCAGCGCTTCAATTCCTAGCTCCATACTCTGGTTGTTCTATGGGTGAATACTTCCGTGACCGCGGTGAAGATGCGCTGATCGTATACGATGATTTGTCTAAGCAAGCTGTTGCTTACCGTCAGATCTCGCTACTACTTAAGCGTCCACCAGGCCGTGAAGCATACCCAGGTGACGTATTCTATCTACACTCGCGTCTACTAGAGCGTGCAGCTCGTGTAAACGAAGACTATGTAGAGAAGTTCACCAAGGGTGAAGTGAAAGGTAAGACCGGTTCTTTGACTGCTCTACCTATCATTGAAACCCAAGCGGGTGACGTATCAGCGTTCGTACCAACCAACGTAATTTCGATTACCGATGGTCAGATCTTCCTAGAAACCGACCTATTTAACTCTGGCCTACGTCCAGCGGTTAACCCTGGTATTTCGGTATCTCGTGTAGGTGGTGCTGCGCAAACCAAGATCATTAAGAAACTGTCTGGCGGTATCCGTACTGCACTAGCACAGTATCGAGAGCTTGCAGCGTTCTCTCAGTTTGCATCTGACCTTGATGATGCAACACGTGCTCAGCTTGAGCATGGTGAGCGTGTAACCGAACTAATGAAGCAAAAGCAGTACGCACCAATGAGCGTAGCTGATCAAGCAGTATCTATTTTCGCTGCTGAAAAAGGCTACCTAAAAGGTGTTGAGCTGAATAAAGTCGGTCACTTCGAAGCCGCTCTGCTCTCATACATGAACAGCGAACACGCTGATCTACTTAAGACCATCAACGAGACTGGCGACTACAATGCCGACATCGAAGCAGGTCTTAAAGCAGGTCTAGACAAGTTCGTTGAAACCCAAACCTGGTAATGAACAGGAGGTGTCTTAAGGCACCTCAGGTCCAGATTGGAGAGTAGAGATGGCCGGCGCTAAAGAGATTAAAACTAAGATCGGGAGTGTTCAAAACACTCAGAAGATCACCTCCGCGATGGAGATGGTTGCTGCCAGTAAGATGCGCCGTGCGCAAGATCGAATGGAAGCTAGCCGTCCGTATGCGGATATTATGCGTAAGGTGATCGGTCACGTCGCGCAAGGCTCTCTTGAGTACAAACACCCTTATTTAGAGGTGAGAGAAGCCAAGCGGGTTGGTTACATTGTGGTGTCAACCGACCGTGGTCTTTGTGGTGGTTTGAACGTTAACTTGTTTAAGAAAGTTGCGGCAGACGTGAAAACTTGGACAGACAAGGGCGCTGAAGTGGACTTTTGTCCTATCGGTTCTCGCAGTGTGCAATTTTTCAAAAAGTTTGGTGGTAACGTGGTATCTCACGCATCAGGTCTAGGCGACGCTCCGGCGTTAGAAGATTTGATCGGTACCGTACGCGTAATGCTTCAAGCTTACAACGAAGGCAAATTGGATCGTTTGTACGTGGTATTCAACAAATTTGTGAACACCATGACGCAAACCCCAGTGATCGAACAGCTGCTACCTTTGCCAAAACCGGAAAAGGATGATGAGTACATCGGTCATCATTGGGACTACATCTACGAGCCAGATCCAAAAGTATTGTTGGATCAACTATTGGTTCGTTATGTTGAGTCTCAAGTGTACCAAGGTGTTGTTGAAAACGTTGCGTCTGAGCAAGCAGCCCGTATGGTTGCAATGAAGGCCGCAACCGACAACGCAGGTGCGCTAATTGATGATCTGCAACTGGTATACAACAAAGCCCGTCAGGCTGCGATTACGCAAGAGCTGTCGGAAATTGTGTCAGGTGCAGCCGCCGTTTAGGCAAGGTAAAAAAAAATTTTAGAGGATTAATCATGAGCACAGGTACTGTTGTCCAAGTAATTGGCGCGGTTGTGGACGTTGAGTTTCCACAAGATGCTGTACCTCAGGTATATGACGCTCTGAAAATCGTTGGTGAAGGTGCCTGTAATGGCCTGGTGCTGGAAGTTCAGCAGCAGCTTGGTGGTGGTGTAGTTCGTGCCATTGCTATGGGTTCATCAGACGGTCTGCGTCGTGGTATCGAGGTAGAAAACTCAGGATCACCAATTCAAGTTCCAGTTGGTGCGGCTACGCTAGGTCGTATCATGAACGTATTAGGTGAGCCTGTGGATGAAGCTGGTGACATCGGTGAAGAAGAACGTTACGTGATCCACCGTGACGCTCCTTCATACGAAGATCAGTCAAACACCACAGAACTTCTAGAAACGGGTATTAAAGTTATCGACTTAGTATGTCCGTTTGCTAAAGGTGGTAAAGTTGGTCTGTTCGGTGGTGCGGGTGTAGGTAAAACCGTAAACATGATGGAACTTATCAACAACATCGCGAAGGCTCACTCGGGTCTATCTGTATTCGCGGGTGTTGGTGAGCGTACTCGTGAAGGTAACGACTTCTACTACGAGATGGAAGAGTCAGGCGTACTAGACAAAGTAGCCATGGTATACGGCCAGATGAATGAGCCGCCAGGAAACCGTCTACGTGTTGCATTGACCGGTCTTACAATGGCTGAGAAGTTCCGTGACGAAGGTAAAGACGTACTATTGTTCGTTGATAACATCTATCGTTACACTCTTGCTGGTACCGAGGTATCTGCACTTCTCGGTCGTATGCCATCAGCAGTAGGTTACCAGCCAACTCTTGCAGAAGAGATGGGTGTACTTCAAGAGCGTATTACCTCGACTAAGACAGGTTCTATTACCTCTGTACAAGCCGTATACGTACCTGCGGATGACTTAACGGATCCATCACCAGCAACTACGTTTGCTCACTTGGATGCGACCGTTGTATTGTCTCGTCAAATTGCATCTTTGGGTATCTACCCAGCAGTTGACCCGCTCGATTCGACTTCTCGTCAGCTAGACCCACAAGTTGTTGGTCAAGAGCACTATGACGTAGCGAACGGCGTACAAACTGTATTGCAACGTTATAAAGAGCTAAAAGACATCATCGCAATTCTTGGTATGGACGAATTATCTGATGAAGATAAAACGACCGTAGCACGTGCACGTAAGATTGAGCGTTTCTTATCGCAACCATTCTTCGTGGCTGAAGTCTTTACCGGTTCTCCAGGTAAGTACGTTTCTCTGAAAGACACCATTGCAGGCTTCAAAGGTCTACTAAACGGTGACTATGACCACGTTCCAGAGCAAGCGTTCTACATGGTTGGTTCTATCGAAGAAGCGGTAGAAAAAGCCAACAAGTAATATTAGAGCTTAGGTCTTGCTCGCAAGACCGAGTTTCTTAAGGAGATCGGATGGCAGCCATGACAGTACATCTTGATATCGTGAGTGCGGAGAAGCGCATTTTCAATGGCCGAGTATCACTATTAGAGGTAACCGGTACTGAAGGTGAACTGGGCATTAAGCCTGGTCACGCGCCTTTGCTGACCACTATCAAGCCTGGCATGGCACGCATCGTTAAGCAAGACGGCGCTGAAGAAGTGTTTTACTTATCTGGCGGAATGCTAGAAGTACAACACACTTCGGTTGCGGTATTAGCTGATGTGGTGTTGCGTGCCGATGAAATTGATGAAAACGCGGCGAGTGAAGCTAAGAAGCGTGCCGAAGCCTTGATTGCAGAAGCAGGACAAGATTTCGATTACGAGTCAGCTATGGTGGAGTTATCCAAAGCCATGGCACAGCTTCGTGTGGTGGAAACCATCAAGAAGAACATTGCCAGATAAAACAATGGTAAATGAAAAAAGGCGACCTTAGGTCGCCTTTTTTAATGCATCAAAATCACCGTTTCTTACTAAACTTTGCTTAGGACAAGGAGCGGTTTAGTATGAACAAACTGGAAACCAATACCCAGGCTCAGCTTATTTATGCAAATAAAGAGTCTGAGATCATACAGCAAGATGAAGCTTCTCAGCTTAGAGAAATTAAATTTACAGAAGAAACCACGCGGTTACTGGTTAAATTGTTTTACGAGGAGTACGCCGAAAAAGAGGCATTTGATCATTTCAACAAAATTACCAAAGATTTTAGTCGAGTCCTTCCTGGTGCCGAGATTGAAATGACAGAGTTCTGTCATGATACAGAACCCGCAGCTAAACCTACGCTTTCTCAAACCATGCTTTCTGGAAAATACGGCACCTTCAAACAATTACAGCAAGCACTTCCTGAGCATCTACACGCCTTTCTTGAAGTTACTGTGACTGATAATGGCACAGTAAATTATATTGTCGACGGGCGTCTCTTTCACAGTGAAAGCCTCACGGATTTACTGTTAGAGATTAAAAATGAAGAAGGAAGAGGGCTAATCAAACATTTGCCAGAAGATTTACGTCAATATGTTATTGCCAATAAAAACGATTTTACCCATTGGTTAACTATCAATGAACCTAAAATCGATACGGAAAAAACCGTCGATGACTTAGTTAAACAAGGTTCGGCTGATGCCTTGGTTCCTACCTTAAAATATTACCTTTCAGAGCATCCTTGCGGCGTAGAAGTCAAAGTCTTATTAGATCAATTACAGCTCGCTGAATTTGCATTATCGGATGCCTTGGATCGAATGGAAAACCCCTCTGCTCCTGAGAAAGGAGCGTCAAACGAAGAGTGGGAACACTATGCCGAGGTTACTGGAATTAAAGGGCATTTGATGAATTTGAATGTGGCTTATCTGCTTCTAAGTCAGGATTAAACTTAGAAATTGGTTAAGTGCTTATCATTAAATCTGTATAGATTAATTATCAATATACAATTTCACTTCTACACTTAGCACTAAGGTTTTCAAGGAAGAGTGTTTATTATGCCTGTAGGTGGAATTGGTCCTGGAAGTTATGCTCTAAGTACGAAGCAAATGCAGAGTATTTTAAAGGGAGATGAAAAAGCATTTTTAAAGCAAAGTGTTACTGAAAAAATACATGATTTGTTTAGGCGGTTCACTGGGCAGAAAACTCAAAAACAAGAATTAGTTGAGTTCTATGTATCGGTAGTTAACTCATATTATGAAAATATTGGTGACACAGTTTCTGAAAGACTTGGCGAACATAAAAACATCACGACTCAAGATTCTCAATTTGATAATCCTCTTTTTGCTGGAAAATACGAGACTTTTTTACGTTTAAAAGCAGCGTTACCGCCTGAAGTAACAGAAGATATGTCAGTAAATGTATCAGCGGATGGGTACGTTGATTATATCTATGATGGCCATGTCTTATTCAGTGAAGAAGTAAGTGATATGTTACTGGACATAAAAGATGAACAAGGAAACTGTTTCGCTTCAAACCTAGATGTAAAAGTCAAAGATTTCGTAAATGCAAATCACCAAGAATTTACTGATTGGTTGAGGGAGACAACCGAAAACCCTGAAGCAGAGTTCAAGCAAACGGGGGCTATAGCCGCTGATGATGTTGTACCTGCTGTTCACTTTTTTTTATTGAAACACCCAGAAGGGGTTGCATTTCAGAAGCTGATGCACGAGCTGAATGAAACTGAAGACGTTTATGAAAAAACTGACGCTTCTATGATTAGGTGGGTAGTTCCAAATGATCCCGGGGAGGATATTCCTGAAGATCAAAAAGCTGAATATCAGCGATTGGTAAATGATAAATTGTACTTGGTGACTTTTGTTCGTGAGTGTGAGTTAATTGATCATGAAGCTAAGCAACAAGAAACAAACTCGATGTTGCAAGGTGAATTTTCCAGCTCATTGCATTTACATCCCGAAGCTAATAGTAGATTAAAGGAACCTAAAACCTAAGCTTTATACTGAGCAGGTAAGGGGGCTCAGTGAGCTACCTTACTGCTTTTTTTCTTGTTTCTCAAAAATTCCTTTTCCGCTTTAAATTCAATTCCGTTAAAATCATCGACAGATTTTTTTAAAGGACATTACCATGGCTCTCAATGTAGTTATTCTTGCTGCCGGCAAAGGAACTCGGATGCGTTCCGACTTGCCAAAAGTACTGCACCCAATCGCTCACCAATCTATGGTTGAACATGTGATTGATACTGCCCACCAGCTTGACGCCAAAAGCGTTAACTTGGTGTATGGCTATGGTGGTGACAAGCTAAAAGCAACCGTGACCGATGACAGCCTAAATTGGGTACTGCAAGCAGAACAATTAGGCACGGGGCATGCGGTTGCACAAGCCAATGATCACATTGATGACAATGACACGGTATTGGTACTTTACGGTGATGTACCACTGATTCAAGCGCAAACCCTGCAAGCCTTGCTCGAAGCCAAATCTGACAATGGCTTAGCCATTCTAACGGTAAAATTGGATAACCCAACGGGCTATGGTCGTATCGTACGTGATAATGGCAAAGTGGTGGGGATTGTTGAGCAAAAGGATGCTAACGCCGAGCAACTCGCCATCAATGAAGTCAATACTGGCATTATGGCGCTGCCTGGCAAGCAGTTAAAAACTTGGTTATCTCAATTATCGTCAGATAATGCTCAAGGTGAATATTATCTTACTGATGTGATAGCAATGGCGCACGCTGAAGGTGTGGATATTGCCACTGCGCACCCTGAATCTGCGATTGAAGTGGAAGGTGCGAATAATCGCGTGCAACTGGCGCAATTAGAGCGTGCTTACCAAGCTCGTCAGGCAGAAAAGCTGATGCTTGAGGGAGCAAATCTTCGTGACCCAAGTCGTATCGATATTCGTGGAACCGTAAATGTCGGCATGGATGTAATGATTGATGTGAATACCGTCTTTGAAGGTGACGTCATTCTTGGTAATAATGTCACCATTGGTGCAGGCGCCATCATCATCAACAGTACCATTGCCGATAATGCAGTGATCAAGCCTTACTCCGTCATTGAAAACGCCATTGTGGGTGAAGATGCCAGCGCTGGACCTTTTGCCCGTTTACGCCCAGGAGCAGAACTTAAGCAAGACGCTCATGTGGGCAACTTTGTGGAGATGAAAAAATCCGTCTTAGGCAAAGGTTCAAAAGCGGGTCACTTAACCTATCTTGGCGATACTGAAGTCGGAGAAAAAGCCAATATCGGTGCCGGTACCATTACTTGTAACTATGACGGTGTGAATAAGTTTAAAACCATCATTGGCGATGGTGCTTTCATTGGTTCAAATTCATCGCTGGTGGCGCCTGCTGAAATTGGATATATGGCAACGGTAGGGGCAGGCTCTGTGATCACTAATAAAGTGGAAGATGAGCAGCTAGCGGTAGCGCGCAGTAAACAACGTAATTTATCTGGCTGGCAACGCCCAACCAAGAAAAAATAGCTTTTTGAGGTCGGTATAGGCAAGAGTCTATACCGACTCATCGTTTACCTAATAAGGCTTATGCCTGTTGCTGAGCCAAATCTAATGTTACCTGCTCTGTAGCCTCCAAAATTTGCCCATGAGATGGATTGGTACAACCTTGATAATTGGTTTTAATTTGCTCCATTACTTTGTTTTTGAGTAAAACGATTTGTGGTTTTGCTGTTTTGGTTGTCGGTATGCATTTAGGGTTCTCACTGACAAAAACGAGCCCCTCTTGCGGAAGTTCTGCTCTTTCAGCCCCTTTTGATATCATGTGTTGGCACAGCTCATTAAAGTTGTAGTCCTGATTCGGTTTTTTGATGACTATCATCACAAAATGATCGTCTCCACCCTGATTGGTGAAATCTTTAGGTATAGGGAAAAATACGGCACTTTGTACAAACTCGCATCCCATCGCTGCAGATGCTAGGGCCGGTGGACTGTAATTTTTTCCACCTTTGATCATTATTTCTTTTTGGCGCCCTGTTATGTCAAAGGTTTGGTCAGAATGAACTTCAACAATATCCCCTGTATTGACCCAGACTCGACCATCAATATCGGTAATAAACGTTTTCGCCGTTTCTTCTGGGTTATAAAGGTATTCTTTTGCAGTATTACCAGTAACGTACATAATGCCTTCGACTTTATCTCCCTCCTGAACTTTTGTTACGAAAGCGGTACGAGGATCAAATCCATTTTGTAAAGTATTCCCGCCAGCGACGACGCCATGATGATCCCCGTATACTGAGTTATAACGGCCAGTTTTTGGATCTTGAAGGTGTGAAAGTACGGTAAGCTCGGTCATGCCATAACCTGAAATAAAGGTACACCCTTCGCCAAAGGCTTCTTTCGTTGATTCAATAGTGCTTTGTTTGGCTGCTGATCCGCCATTTACTACTAATACAGTTTTACCTTGATACGTGTCTGTAAAAAATGTACCAAATGCTTGGATAACACCTTCTAGTTGTCTATCTACACTAAAGAGAACATCATAGGTTTGACTGCCAATGGTGGCTTGTAATTCTGCTGGATCCGCTGGAGAGTGAAGAATAGTAACCTCTGAGCGTAAAACTGGCGCCCCTTGTGTCAAAATCATGTTTCCATATGCGTGTGCGGTAGGCAAACCAAAAAATACTTTTGTTGGGGTCTGCTTGTTGAAGACATGACCATATTCTCTTCGCATATGTGCGGCATATTGATGGGCATTAGTGACACAATTTCTATGGGTATAAACAACAGGCTTACCGGATTTACCTGTGGTACCGCTGGTAAACAGTATTTCAGAGGGTTGGTCTAGTGTCGCTATTGTAGTAGGTATAGGTGTGACTTTAGCCCCTGAGTTAATAAATTGCTTGTAGGAGTGGCATTTGATATCGCTTACTGCATTAACGGCAGATTGAGTGAGTTTGTAGTGTGATGGTTTTTGTGCGCCCATTTCAACAAAAATAAGCTGTATATCTTTCGGGTGAAAATTTTGTTCTTTAGCGGCATCTACTCTACTCTTTTCATATTTTGCTGTTTGCATCTCTTTTATCGTTGCGAGGGCGACTTTTTTTAATTCAGGGTCGTCAGGTAACACAATTACTTTTGGGAATGTATTGAGAATACAGTCTTCTAATTGTGCCTTGAATGCCTGAGGAGTTTGAGATATTACAGGTATTGCTGGTACGCATCCTGCCCGCTGAGTACCAAGCTTACAAACTAAAGATTCAATACTGGTTGGTAACATTAATAGTACTCTGTCACCCGCTTTAAATTGACTACTGTGTAGCTGTTGTAACTTGCCACCAAAAGCAGAGGTTTGTTGGTCGAGTTGATGATAGGTCATGGCCGCATCTTTGGTTCTAACCGCGACCTTGTCTGGGGTTTTATTAAATGCCCGTTCCCAAATTTCAACAGATGAATATAGCTCTAATTCTTGTTCTACGTATTCTTTTGTTGACGGGTGAGCACCAATAAAGGCTTGTATTTGAGGAGAGTGAGCCGCATAGTTCTCCGTGCGGCTCCAATCAATGGTGCCATCATCGTTATAAGGGGAATGAAATTCAGCAACAACAGGGTCGTTACCTGGAGTCGCAATGTGTGCTTCTATTCTTTCTGGCTCTTCTTGTTTAGGCGGTTCGATAGGCATATCGCTTGTTGCAACAGCATCTTATAATTGTTCCATAGTTCTTCCTAACATGTTTGAGGTGGGATACTTTCTTACATGAAGGAGATTAATTGCTTGGATGAGAAGCGCTTAATTACTATTGTGGATAAGTTATATAAGGGTTTAATATAAATCTTAAGATAATCGCTCACTAAATCAAAATAACAATGAAAAAACAGAATGTTAGATTAGACATTTTTACAGAAAACGAAGTGAATAATTAGCTTTTAGATAATAAAAAATAAATAAAAGTTAATATAAAATAAGGATTTTACTCTATGTTGTTTATTGATTTAGACAGTCTCTGGTAATATTTTTACGTCATTCTATGCCCACGAAGAGAGCGTTCAGAATTCTGTGTCAGCCTAAACTTTTAAATATCTAGCACATTGTCTAGCCGGCCTTCAAAATGAATAGCAAATTGCGACAATGCTAAGTTCCAGTTTTGTACTGGCATTGTCCATTTCTTAGAAGCATTCAATATGCCCGCGTAAAGCAACTTTAGCAAGCTGTTTTCATTTGGGAATGCGCCTTTTGTCTTGGTGAGTTTCCTAAACTGGCGATGTACAGCCTCAATAGCATTGGTCGTATAAATGGCTCGGCGCACATATTCAGGATATTTGAAGTAAACTGACAAGTTTTCCCATTTCCTGCGCCAAGAGTCGATAACGATCGGATACTGGCTTCCCCATTTGTTTTCTAGCTCATCTAAGGCAGTCTCTGCGGCCGTTCTACTTGTCGCTCTATAAATAGGCTTTAAATCAGCCATAAACGCCTTCTGGTGCTTTGATGCAATATACTTTATTGAGTTGCGTACTTGGTGAATAACGCAAAGCTGAACCTCTGTTTCTGGATAAATACTAGCAATTGCTTCAGGGAATCCATTTAACCCATCAACACAAGCGATTAAGATATCTTTAATACCACGATTATGAAGATCGGTCAGTACAAATAGCCAGTAATTTGCACCTTTTGACTCTGAAAGGTAAAGCCCAAGAAGTTCTTTCTTACCTTCCAGATTTACTCCTAAAATCGTGTAAATAGCCTTACTGACATAGCGACCATTATCTTTGATTTTATAGTGAATCGCATCCAGCCAGATAATTGGGTATACCTCGTCTAAACTGCGTTGCTGCCACTCTTTTAGTTGGGGGATAAGTTTATCAGTTACCGCTGTCAAACTGGCCTCAGAAAGCTCTAAACCATACAAATCAGCTATATGAGTTTTTATATCACGATAGCTCATACCCATTGAAAACATGGATAGAATCTTACGATCAATTTCATCAGAAAGCTTAGTTTGATTCTTTTTAACAAGCTGGGGTTCAAAGTTACCAGCTCTGTCCCTTGGCGTTTCTAATTCGAATTCGCCAACTGAAGACTTAACGGTTTTCTTGCTTGAACCATTTTTACGATTAGGCTCTGGATCAGAGTTCAAATGCTGATCAAGTTCAGCTTTAAGTGCTGCTTCTGTTAGTTGTTTGATTAAAGGAGTGAGAACACCATCTGCACCTGTTAAACCTTTACCTGATTGAAGTTGTTCTATAGCTTTATTGAAATCGAAATCTTGAGTCATGTGTCATTCCTGTTTTTTTACATTTTACTGAAATGACACAGATTTCTAAACACTACCCCCACGAATGCCCCCTTGTCCTATGTGGAAGGTATTTTGTCTTTGACTTAACTTGAGCTTATTCTCACTTTTTCTCATTAATTGTTATTCATAAAATAGTGACAAAATCCTAGTCTTATCTTTAGACTAATGAAACGAGTTTTTTACTAGTTATTGAGGTTGTATTATCACTGAAGTGAACAATGAAACAACTAATAGCTATCTAATTTGCGCTTTCATTATAGGCTTTATTACCTTTTCCCTGTTGTACGTCATTCAACCGCTACTTCCTGATTTAACGACTTCATTTCGACTTTCAAGTAGTCAGAGTACATTAGCTCTTTCAACAAGCTTAATTGGTATTGTGCTGGCATTGCTTTTATCGGGAATGTTACTTAGTAAGTTTCGCTTTATATGGTTATGCGTACTCAGTTTGCTGGCTGCGTCGCTGTGTAATCTCTGGATCAGTACGCAAACACAATGGTGTTGGGTGCTTACTCTTCGGTTTTTCATGGGTTTGTTTGTTGGGATAGTACCAGCTTCTTTTATCGCTTATCTTTCGTCAACAGAAACACCAAAAAATCTGCCATATATTGTTGGAGTTTATACCAGTGGAACGGTTTTTGGTGGATTAGTGGGGAGAGTTATTGCAGTCGTGGGAGCAGATCATAAAGGCTGGTCATTTCCTATTGAATTGATATCGATAGTGGGAATGATAGGTATAGCTTGGGTCGCATGTTTTTTTAAAACTAAAACCGCTAAGTCACCAGTAAGTAATGCGAATAAATTGACTTTTTTACAAGGCTGGAAAAGTAATTTAACCAATCGAAATGTCGTTAAATTAAGCCTGATCAGTTTTTGTATGATGGGGTGCTTTGTTAGCATTTATAACATTATTGTATTCCGGTTAAAACTGCCGCCTTTCCAACTTTCAGGTCTCACCATTAGTTTGTTATTTTTAACGCATGGTTTTGGTGGGGTAAGCTCATTATTATCTGGAAAACTGACGACTAAGTTTAACTCAAAGCAAGTGGTAATGGCTTGTTTTTGCGGGGTTGGTATAGGGGCAATTTTTCTTTCTGTAGATAGCTTTATTGTTATCTTTTTAGGTTGCTCTATTCTGACGTTTTCTTTTTTTCTTGCTCACTCATTGTGCAGTGGTCTCGTCACTACATTTTCAAAAACCTCTAAACATCAAGCTGCGTCCATGTATCTGGTTTCGTATTATCTGGGAGCTAGCGTTATTCCGATATTTAATGGCTATTTGTGGCAGGCATTTGGATGGTCGGCGGTGCTGATTTCATTGCTAAGCGTAACTGTGTTTTCTATCATACTCGCTTGGTTATTGGATGAAGCTGTTATTACTCATTGACCAAAATCTAGTTATGGTTAAAAAATTCGATACTCCTCACATATTCCCTTTCGTTACTTGCTTACATTTATTTCACTATCTGTTTTCTAGGAGTGAAATCATGAGTGGTCCAAAATTTAATATTGTTTATAACGGTGAGCTAAGTGATGGCGTACACAACTGGCAAAGCATCAGTGGCAGTCATTACTATTGGCACCCAGATTGGATGCATATTGCTGAAGACATTACCGGTCATAAAGCCGTAACACCGTTAGCAAAAGACAAACAACACGATAAAGACAGTGTGCAAACGGAACTCAGCAAGCACATCGAACAAAAGTAAGGGGCTATAACGCGTTCAGTTAGGCTTGAGGGTTAACCAAAGGTCAATCGAAAACATGCGCCTTTATTGGTATTGTTGATGTACCCCAAATCTCCGCCATGTTGGATCATAATGTGGTGAGATAAGCTCAGCCCTATTCCAGAGCCTTGTGGTTTGGTGGTAAAAAAGGGCACAAACATCATGTCTACCACTTCAGGTTGCACGCCTTGTCCTGAGTCGGTGATATCAACGATAACCTGCGATTGCCGGTTCTGCTTTAGCTCAATACCAATGTGTTTTTCATCCTTATAGGTTATCGCTTCGGTGGCATTTTTCATTAGATTGATAAGCACTTGTTCTATTTGGCTAGGATCGGCCATCAGCTGGTAATCGCTGCTGATATTCGAAGTGAAGTTAACCTTTTGCTGTTGCCATTGCGGGGTAAACAAGGTGATCACTGATTCAATTAAGGTTCGCAGGGAAATCGGTTTCAGATCTGGTTTAGGCAACTGGCTCAGTTGTCTAAATTGGCTGATAAATTGATTGAGGTGCTGAGTTCGATTGGCAATAGTTGCAAGCGCCAGTTGCAGATCTTGCTTGTCGTCTTCATCATCAAACGCCAATGTATCAGGCAGTAACCCTGTTGCTGTTTGGGCTAATGAAGTGAGCGGAGTGATCGAATTGGCGATTTCATGGGTTAGTACCTTGGTGAGCTTTTTATAAGCTTGTTGCTCTTTCGCCTGTAGAGCAATATAAATCGATTGCACACTTACAAGTTTAAGGTTTTGTCCGTGTATGCGCACTCGATTAATTTGCACTGACAGCATATCCTGATGATCGCCTCGCTGCCACGATAAGGTTAAGCGCTGGTGGTCATTGACCTCATCAATGATTTTGCCTAGCTTTCCCAGAGAATCACTATGTTGCTGAATACCACCGAGTAGCCGCTCGCAAGCTGGATTTTTCTGAATGATGTTCCCTGTATCATCGACCACTAAAATCGCCAAATCAAGATGATGCAAAACGGTTTGCAAATAATGCACTTGCTCTTCAGCTAACTCACGGCTGCGTTTGAGCTCTGCTGCCACCGCTTGCATTTTTTGTTGTAGAGGGTGACGACTTGAAAGTCCAAACGAAGGATCGCCATTCGCCAGAGCGGTCAGTACTCTGGCAACATCCTTTTGTTGCTTCAAAAGCATGACGATCAGCTTATAAACCAACCCTGCTGAGCTTAATAAACTGACGAGCACTACGGCATTAACGCCTTGAGAGTGCCAAAGTAATGCTGAAAATACGCTGGAAAACGTTAATGCCATGACCCATAGGCTTGCTTGCAGTACTTGTTTAGAGTTCATGTTTCTCTAGTCTTCTGTATAACGCACCACGAGTTAATCCAAGGGCTTTAGCCGCTTTACTGACATTGCCTTGATAATGAGCCAGCGCGGCTGCAACGGTTTGTTTTTCCACTTCCTTTAAATCAAACGTATTAAGCTGAGTTTCAGTGGGGGGGACTGGCGCCTGATTGGTGAGAATGGCGTCGATATTTAAGGTATCACCTTCCGATAAGATCACCGCGCGTTCAATCGAGTGTGCCAGCTCTCTGACATTCCCCGGCCATGAATAACGACACAAGCGTTTCATATCGCTTGGTGTCACTTTCAATTGTTGCTGGTATTTGTGACTAAAGTGATTGAGGTAATGCTCCACCAGCAGAGGAATGTCTTGTTCACGATCTTTAAGTGGTGGCAAGGTGATTTCAATGGTATTGATACGATACAAAAAATCCTGCCTGAATAACCCCTGCTCAACCGCTTGATAAAGGTTGTGATTGGTAGCGCAAATTAATCGGGTATCAAAATTAATACTTTTGTTACTTCCAACCGGTGTTAGTTGCCTATTTTGCAATACCGCGAGTAACTTGGCTTGTTGTGAAAGCGGCAAGTTTCCAATTTCATCTAGAAACAAACTGCCTTTATCGGCGAGTTGAAAACGTCCCACTCGGTCTTGCTTGGCATCGGTAAACGCGCCTTTTTTATGACCAAATAGCTCACTTTCAAATAGGGTGTCGGAGACGGAGCCCATATCTAAACCAATAAAGGTTTGATCTGCGCGAGGGCTGGCTTGATGGATCGCTCGGGCTGCCAGCTCTTTACCGGTGCCACTTTCTCCCAAGATCAGAATATTGGCATCGGTTTTCGCGGCTTTTTCTATGGTGTCGAATACCTTGAGCATGGCAGGACTTTCGCCTAAAAAGGCTTGCTGCTGACCTTGAAGCGCAAGGCTGAGTCCTTGGTTTTGTAGATTCAACTGTTGTTTTTGTTTACGGGTTTCACTGTGCGCCATCGCCGCAGTGACGACCGCCAGTAATGCCTCATTTTGCCAAGGCTTAGCAATAAAGTCAGTGGCACCGGCTTTGATGGCGTTGACCGCTAAATCCAGCTCGGCATAGGCGGTCATCATAATGACGCTGATCTCCGGCTTTTGCTGCAAAATATGTTGCAGCCAAGTAAAGCCTTCCTTGCCACTGATGGCATCTTGAGAAAAATTCATATCCAGCAAAATGACATCAAATTCAAATTGCTTCAGGTAAGCGTCTATCTGCTGTGGATCTGTAGTGGTCTTTACTTGTTGAAAATGCTGCTTTAACAACAATCGTGACGCGGTAAGAATGTCCGCATTATCATCAACAATTAAAATACTGCCTTGGTGTTTCATGAGAAAGTCGTCCGCTGATCCGTGAAAGTAAGCGGATTTTACTCTACCCGTTTTATAACAATTAGGCTACATAAACTGTCCATAAATGAACACTTGAGTGTTTCAAAACTGGACACTTTTTGTTTGTTGAATCTATATAGATTATTTTAAGTTATTGAAAATAATGGTTTTGTGTTTTTTGGCACAGCACTTGATGTAGTGATAACAGAAATCAGCATAATGGATGTCTGTCATGGATAAGAAAATCACCAAAACATCAAAATTTAACGCTCGCCGTACACTCATGTTGGTCGGTGTTGTTGCCGTTATTTCGGTCATCGCTTGGTACTGGACGAACACTTCGCAACAAGGGCGCGTTCAAAAAGTGAATTTAGACAATCTAGTGGTTTCGACGGTAACGTCGGGTGCGTTTTCTGATAGTTTGAGACTGCGCGGAAATATCCAACCTAAAACCAGCCTTTACCTTGATACGCTTGTGGGTGGGCGCGTAGAAGAAAAGTTGGTGGAACAAGGTGAGTACGTCACTAAAGGTCAACCGTTACTGCGTTTATCCAATACGTCATTACAACTCGATGTGATGGGGCGTGAAGCACAAGTGGCTGAGCAGCTTAACTTCCTTCGTAACACGCAAATGACCATGGAAACCAACCGTTTGAATCTCAAGCGTGATTTGTTAGAAATCGATCTGCAATTGGCGCATTTACAACGCAAATTAAAGCAAACCCGCCCTTTGGTGGAGAAAGGTGTTCTGGCTCGTGAGCAACTGCTGAACCTAGAACAAGATCATCGCTATTTCGAGCAACGTAAACTGCTGACCTTACAGCGTCAAAAGCAAGAAGAAAGCATTCGTCAGCTGCAAGTGGCGCAGCTTGAAGACAGTGCCACCATGCTGCAAACAAACTTGAAGTTTGCTCGTCAGAATCTCGCCAACCTGTTAGTGAAAGCGCCAATATCGGGTTATCTCAGTGATTTTACTATTGAGCTTGGGGAGTCAAAAGCGGCTGGCTCTCGTCTAGGTCAAATCGATATTCCTAAGTCTTATAAGCTGGTGGTTAGAGTCGATGAGTATTATCTCAACCAAGTACAATTAGGCATGCCTGCGCGTTTGATGGTGGAAGGTCAATCCCATGAACTCAATGTCAGCAAAATAGACAGTCGCGTTAATCAATCACAATTTCAAATCGAATTGGATTTACCGAAAGGGCTAACGGCATTGAAGCGTGGTCAAAGTCTGGACATCGACTTGATGTTCTCCAGTCAAGATCAACAAAGTTTATTGCTGTCACGTGGTGCGTTCGTTAACAGCACTGGTGGTAACTGGGTGTTTGTATTGAGCCCGCAGAGAGATCGCGCCATCCGTCGCAACATTCAATTAGGTAAGAAAAATCAACAATTTTATCAGGTCGTCAGTGGTTTAAAAGCCGGAGAGCGAGTGATCACTTCTGCTTACAACACCTTTGATAACGCTGACACCATCAAGGTGGAATTATAACGGTTTCAATGTGTAGACCTATCAAGGAGCAATAGTATGAACGACAACAGAACCGCACATCCATGTGCTTACGACCGTGACATCCTGTCACAGACGGTTGCCTTATCACACTATTGCTCCTATCGAACTGCATTGAAATGGATATGACTAATTTTAAAAATCAGAAAAGGACAACATCATGATCAAATTAAATAAACTGTCACGTGTGTTTCGTACCGAAGATGTAGAAACTACCGCGTTAAACGATATAAACATACAGGTAGAGCAAGGTGAGTTTGTCGCCATTATGGGACCTTCTGGGTGTGGTAAGTCCACGCTGTTAAGCATATTAGGTATGCTCGATTCTCCATCGGAAGGCGAATATCACTTTGATGGTATTGAGCTGAGCCAATACAGCGAAAAACAACTTTCGAGTGTGCGTAAGTCCAATATTGGCTTTGTGTTCCAAAGCTTTAACCTGATTGATGACTTAACCGTACGAGAAAACGTTGAGCTGCCGTTGCAATATCAGGGGCTGGCGAAAAAGCAGCGTCAAACCCGAGTTGAAGCCATTTTACGTCGAGTAAATATCGAGCATCGCGCCGATCACCTGCCGCAGCAATTATCCGGTGGTCAGCAGCAACGGGTTGCCGTGGCGCGGGCGCTGGTGATCAACCCCAAGCTTATCCTTGCTGATGAACCCACTGGTAACTTGGATTCTAAAAACGGCGAAGAAGTGATGATGATGCTCAAAGAGCTTAATGAAGCAGGCACCACCATTATTATGGTGACCCACTCAGAAAAAGACGCCACTTACGCAAGTCGTGTGGTGCGCTTGTTCGACGGGCAAATCATGTTAGATAAAGCTACTGAAGTGCAGCGTGAGGTGCAATATGCTTAATAATTACATCCTTGCCGCGCTGCGAGCGTTTAATCGTCAAAAGAAGCACACATTACTCAATTTATTTGGATTATCGGTGGGTTTAGCCGCCGCCATTCTTGTAGCGCTGTTTGTTAACTTTGAACGCTCATTTGATAAATCGCCTAAGCACAGTGAACATATTTATCGAGTGGCACAGTATTTTATTCCAATAGGGACTTCGGCACCAATAACCAGCCCTGTTCTGGATAAGCACATTGATGGCATTAATGGTATTCGCGATGTTTTTTCTTTAGATATGCTTAATGGATATATTGATGATCAGGTCAAGGTGGGTGACAGGTTTTATCAACTCAATGATTTGATGTCAGCGTCGCCGAATATTGATGAGTATATGAATATTACTGTACTTAAAGGTGACTTGACCAAAGCGTTAACTCAACCCGATCAAATTGCACTTGTTCGCAGTGAGGCGATGCGTTTATTCGGCAGTGTTGATGTGGTGGGCAAAACCTTAGCTCGTAAAGAAGGACGTTGGACGGTTGCCGCCGTATTTGATGAATTACCCGCCAATACTCATTTTGCATTTAACTCGCTTGCCTATCGAAACCCTGCTTTCTTTGAAAAAATGAGACTAAGTCATAATGGCGGCTATAACTATTTGCGTTTAGATCCGAATACCAATCCAGAGTCGGTCGCAACTCAATTACAATCTTTATTTAATAAAGTGGCTTATGGGGGACAAAACGTAGTCGAAGTCCGAATGCAGCCATTCAGTCAAATCCACTTAACCTCCGACAGTCGTTTTGAATTGAAACAAGGAGGCTCTGAAACCACGGTATTGGTGTGCATCGGCTTAAGTTTGCTTTTGATTGTGATTGCTAGCGTAAACTTCATCAATATGAGTGTGGCTCAGGCTAGTCAACGTGCTAAAGAAGTGGGCGTTCGTAAAGCTCTTGGGGCATCACGTTCACAATTGGTGGCGCAGTTTTTATGTGAATCCACATTGCTTGCGATTATTTCCGCAGTTATCGCTTGTGCGTTAGTGGAGCTTAGCTTGCCTTGGTTCAATACCCTTGTCGATAGACAACTAAGCCTTAACTATCTTTCTAGCTTCAGTGTCTTTATTGTCGGCATAACCTTATTGGTTGGTTTAGTGGCGGGGCTTTATCCTGCGCTATTTATCTCATCATTCAGCGCTAAACGGGTACTTAGTGGTGACTTACAGCGAGGTAAAACAGCCATTTGGGTGCGTAAATCTCTATTGGTATTGCAGTCAGCCATGTCGATAGCATTGATCATTGGCAGTATTACCCTTTACCAGCAGCTAACACTGATCAACTCATTACCTGTTGGCTATGAACGAGAACACAAGTTATTAGTCGCAGGTTTACCAAGAAATCAATTGTTCTTCCATTATAACTCCAGTTTTATGGATGAAATTAGCAGACTTCCCGGCGTTAACTCGGTGTCAGCTTTCGATAGCGACCTTACGGCTGTTATCGGAAGCTCGACATCAGTTATTTGGCAAGGTGGGAATCCGGAAGGAGAGGTTGTTCCGTTTGCTGGCACCAGCTTTGATATTGTCAAAACCCATGGTTTGAATTTAATAGCAGGACGGGATTTTTCCAAACAGCAAGCCTCAGATTGGTATCAGAAGCATGATGATGGAAGTAAAACAGCGGGAATTATTGTCACACGCGCTTTAGCTGAACAGGCCGGATTTAACGATCCACAACAAGCCATTGGCCAAGTTTGGCGGTTTAACGATAACACTAAAGGCAAAATAGTTGGGGTGATTGAAAATCTAAAAGTGGGGTCGGTTAAAGAGTCGTTAGTACCTGCCATGTTGGTGTGTGGCCTGTCATTCCAAAATGTGGCTCGAATGGTGGTTGATTTTGAACCCGCGCAATTGATGAGTGTGAAACAAGGCATAAAAGATATTATTCAGCGTCAATTTAATATGGCGGTACCGAAAATGGAATTACTGTCGGTCAATTACGACGCTATCTATAAAAGTGATCGCCAAGTCAGTGAAGTGGTGACCATATTCTCTATCTTAGCCATTGTACTGACTTGTGTTGGTATTCTTGGGTTAGCCTCATTCAGTGCCCTTCGTCGTGGAAAAGAGGTCGCTATTCGTAAGGTACTGGGTGATAGCGTATTTGGGCTAGTTAACCTATTAGCTAAAGAATTTATGATTCTGGTACTGATCAGCGTGTTGATTGCTTTCCCACTCACCTATTTATTAGTGGATGATTGGCTGAGTAACTTTAATGAACGTGTATCACAATCTATCTTAGCGTATGGTTTTGCGGTGCTGGTGGTGACCTCTGTAACTTGGATAACCGTTGCAAGTATTGCTTATAAAGTCGCTAGCGCACGTCCTTCCATGATGTTGCGCTATGAATAAGTTCATTTATTAAGCGGCATTTATTTTTGGAGAGTGGCTTTTGCCACTCTTTTTTGGCACATAGCACAATAGCTAGGGTTAACTATACTTTCTGAACATCTACAAATTAAGTCGTACAAGGATGTGGTATGAAAAAATGGTCAACGATGTTAATGACATTTGCGGTAACCTTGGTATTAAGCGTTCCAGTATCATCAATGGAAGCAAATAATTCTGTGGATTGCGTTCACTCTTGGCATTATGTGAAGCAAAAGATCAAACAAGCAAAAGCATACATAAAAGAGAATGGTAGCAAGGCTTACATCCAAGCTTTAAAAGCAAAAAAGTTTGATGGTCAAAATGAGTATATGTTTGCTATTGATTATCGCGGCAACATACTCGCACATCCATTTGTTCAATTGCATGATGTAAATGGCTGGGATTTTTATGATTCCGACCGTGTGTATATGGTGCGCGAAATGGTCAAAATGGCTAAATACAATGGGAAAGGCTGGATTGAATATCAATTCAAACATCATCAGACGGGACAGGTTGTCCCTCAACTGGTTTATATAGAAAGAGTGAATAATCGGTTTTTCATTGGTTTGGCGACATATTAAAGAAGGTTTACACTCTCGAATCAAAGCGACAAATAGTCGCTTTTTTTGTATGTGCAGCATTATCCTATTTTTTAGAGTTAACTTTCGAAACGAAACTTTTTTCTTGATAAATTAAAAAATAGTCGCGTAATTTTGATGTTTTTGTATAATTAACTTTCGTTTCGTAATTTATTAAGTTTCATTAGTGAATAGACGCAATACTCAACAACGCCGTCATACTATTGTCAGCCTGATCAATGAACAAGGTGAAGTACAGGTTGATGCATTGGCTATGCAATTTTCAACCTCTGAGGTGACCATTCGAAAGGATCTTGCAGAGCTTGAAAAAAATGGCTTATTGTTGCGTCGTTATGGTGGTGCCATTGCGCTGCCTTCTGAAATGGTCAGCACTCAGATCACCTCTGAAACCAAACTTGCTATTGCCGAAAAAGCCGCAGAGCTTATTCGTGATCATCAACGCGTTATCATCGATAGTGGCAGTACTACCATAGGCATGATCCCTTATCTGAATGATAAAACAGGGTTAGTGGTATTGACCAACTCACTCAAGCTTGCCAATGCTATTCATGAGCTTGAAAACGAGCCGACATTATTGATGACAGGTGGAACTTGGGATCCTCATTCGGGCTCTTTCCAAGGGCAAGTCGCTGAGCAAGTATTGCGTTCTTACGATTTCGATCAGCTTTTTATCGGTGCCGATGGCGTTGATTTAGCACGAGGAACCACCACTTTTAATGAACTGACTGGTCTCAGTAAAGTGATGGCCGAAATGGCGCGTCAAGTTGTGGTAGTGATGGAGTCCAATAAATTGGGTCGCCGTATACCTAACGTTGAGCTAGGGTGGAATACCATTGATATTTTGGTGACCGATGATGGCATTAATAAAGAAGCCATCGAACAAATTCAATCTCAAGGGGTGCAAGTTCTGATTGCATCTGCTGAAAATAACTAAGGAAAAACATATGTGTGGAATCGTAGGTGCTGTCGCACAACGTGATGTTGCAGACATTTTGGTGGAAGGACTTCGCCGACTCGAATACCGTGGCTATGACTCAGCCGGTGTCGCTATTATTGATGGTGAAACCCTATCTCGCACTCGCCGTTTAGGCAAGGTTCAAGAACTGGCTGATGCGCTCAATGAAGCGCCTGTAGCGGGTGGAACGGGTATTGCTCATACACGCTGGGCAACTCATGGTGAGCCGAGTGAGCGTAATGCTCATCCGCATATTTCTAATGACGACATTGCGGTTGTTCATAACGGTATTATCGAAAATCACAATGAATTACGTGAAAAACTCAAAAGCCTTGGCTATGAGTTTTTATCGGATACCGATACCGAGGTGATTTGTCATTTAGTTCATCATGAACTGAAAAGCCATGACAGCTTGTTGGCTGCGGTGCAAACCAGTGTTAAACAACTGGAAGGTGCTTACGGTACGGTTGTGATTGACCGTCGTGATGCAAACCGTATGGTAGTGGCGCGAAGCGGTAGCCCATTAGTAATTGGTTATGGTTTAGGTGAACATTTTGTTGCTTCTGATCAATTAGCCTTGTTACCAGTTACTCGTACCTTTGCCTTTTTAGAAGAAGGTGACGTAGCTGAAATTACTCGCCAACAAGTGCGTATTTTTGATGTTGACGGTAACGCCGTTGAGCGTGAAGCCAAAGAATCTGAAGTCACTCATGATGCGGGTGATAAAGGTGAATACCGCCACTACATGCTTAAAGAAATCTATGAGCAGCCACAAGCCTTAGCGCGTACCATCGAAGGTCGTATTGCTAACCAACAAGTATTAGACAGCGCCTTTGGTGACAATGCCGCGGAACTTCTCAAAGACGTGAAGCATGTACAAATTATCGCGTGTGGTACCAGTTACCATGCGGGTATGGCGGCTCGTTACTGGTTAGAAGACTGGGCTGGCGTATCTTGTAATGTCGAGATTGCCTCTGAGTTCCGTTATCGTAAATCACACCTATTCCCGAACAGCTTGCTGGTAACCATTTCGCAATCGGGTGAAACCGCTGATACGCTTGCTGCACTGCGTTTGGCTAAAGAAATGGGTTATACCTCAACCCTAACCATTTGTAATGCACCGGGTTCGTCGCTGGTTCGTGAGTCAGACATGGCGTACATGATGAAAGCGGGTGCAGAAATTGGTGTGGCCTCAACCAAAGCCTTTACGGTTCAGCTGGCGGGTTTGATGATGTTAACCGCTGCAATTGGTCGCCATAATGGCATGAGCGATGACATGCAAGCGGCTATCAGTCAAAGCCTACTATCATTGCCTGCGAAAGTAGAGCAAGCATTAAGCCTTGATGACAGCATTGCCCAGCTCGCGGAAGACTTTGCGGATAAGCATCATTCATTGTTCCTTGGTCGTGGCGATCAGTATCCAATTGCAATGGAAGGTGCATTAAAGCTGAAAGAGATCTCTTACATCCACGCTGAAGCCTATGCTTCTGGTGAGTTAAAACACGGTCCTTTAGCGTTGATTGATGCTGACATGCCTGTGATTGTGGTAGCACCAAACAACGAACTGCTTGAGAAGTTACATTCAAATGTAGAAGAAGTACGTGCGCGTGGTGGTTTGATGTATGTGTTTGCCGATAAAGACGCTAAGTTTGAATCGGACAACACCATGAAGGTGATCCCTGTGCCACATTGTGATGAGTTTATGGCACCACTGATTTACACCATTCCTTTGCAATTATTGTCTTATCACGTGGCGTTAATTAAAGGTACTGATGTGGATCAACCTCGTAATTTGGCAAAAAGTGTTACGGTGGAATAATCGTTACAGGAATTTTTCCAAGCCATGTAATCAAAGAGGAAGCGATATAAGCTTCCTCTTTGATTTAACCATTATCCCTTTAAGATAAAGATTTCAATAGCAGCGTAGAACGCTCTTCAAGTGTATTTAATTTTTGTTGCACAGACTGATATTCACTTTTTATATCAGTAAGTTGAGTCATTAACTCTTGCTTCCTTTTACTGGCAAGCTTCTGTGCTCTTTGTTTTTCACTCAATGCCTGCTCTGCTGAATCTTTAGCATTTTCTAGTTCAGCCTGAACTCTCTCCATTCTTAATAACACATCGCCTTCTTGCGTGCCCAGTTGATTAACGAGTTGATTTGTGGCTGAAAGTATCTGTTGAATTGATTGTAACTGCTGGCTTAGCTGAGGTATTTCACTGGCAAGCCTTGTATGTTCAACACTGACTTTTTTTAATTCATTATTCAATGTTGTTAGCTGTTGGTCTATCGATTCTTTTGATTTGCTTAGCTGTATTTTCTTCTTCAAATATTGTGCAAATAGCTGATCATCTTGTTTAGCGCGTTGTTTTTCTGGTTGTTCAGCAACTGAAATTGATTGAGGGTTTACTTGTTCTGGTTGTATTGAAAAATCAATGGGTAGAGGTTTACTGGTACAAGGGGATGTGTTAAATACACCGAACTCAAAAGCTTGGTTTAAATCGATTTGAATGATGCTTTGTTTAAAGTTTCCAATACGTTCTAGCATTAATAGTTTAGGCTCTCCGAACTCTTGGAATAGCAGAATGGCACGTTTAAGTTCTTCTCCTTTATCGGTTTGAGTAACAGAAAAATCGCAGAGAATTGGGTTACTTTCGCCGTAAATAATAGAAGGTATAGTTTTAATGGCGGTGAATTCATCTGCAAACAATAACGGAGGTGATAACAAGTCGGGTTTTACTTCGGCCATTATTCTTGATCCTGTTGTTCTCATATAAATGAGTTCAAAAATAATGGGTCTAACCTCAATTAACAATATTGTTAACAAAGCATAATCTTAAGTTAATTCATAGAGTAAGGCATAGATTTTACCGTTTTAGCCTACTCGACATTCAGTAATGTGTATTGTCCAAAAATTTTGCTGATTTATTAATGGTATTACTCATCTTTTGTCATCCAACATATTGAAAAGCATTTAGAAAAGTTAATTTCTATTTAATGATTTGTACGATTAAGTCTGTGTATATTAAGGAAAATATTCATCAATTAACTAGGTATTGAATATGGCAATGGCAGGAGCAGTGGCAAGCGGCGTACATGCTGCAGCGACTAAAATACGGGACAATGAAGATGCCCTTCGTGAGCAAGCAAAGCTAAAGGAAGATAATGAGACGGTATCCTTAGGTGAAAATGGGCATAAGTACAAATACCAAGCTTGTGATGGCAGCGTAAAAACTCAAAAAACAGAGCCAGAATGTTGCACCCTGAAAGATGTTATACGCTGCTTTTGTTGTTGCTGCTGTTGCATTATTGAATGCTGTGACGATCTCTAGGGATAAAGCCATAGGTGTTCATTGTGAGTGCATCCGATAATTTTTCATATATGTGTAGTTTTCTATCTTTTTTCTTGACTCTCACCCTACGTAATAGCTGATGATATAGCCCATATAAGGAACTAAATGGGTTAATAAGGTGTTGAATCAAGGAGTAATTTACAGCGTCAGTCAATTAAGTAAATTGGCTGGAGTGAGCGTTAGAACCTTACATCATTATGATGAGATTGGTCTGCTGCAAGCTAAGCGCAACAGCAGCAATGGCTACCGTGAATACAATCAGCACGATCTGGCCAAACTTCAGCAAATTCTTATCTATCGTGAACTGGGCTTTAGTCTTGTCGAGATCACCAAAGTCCTTTCTGCTGAAAATTATGAACTGATCTCAGTATTAAAACAGCAGCAAGATCTTCTTCATAAACGCATCAGTGATAGCCAATCTATGCTCAGTAGCCTAAACGATACCTTGGCGGTATTGGAAGGGCGTGAAAATTACGAAATCTACTTTTCAGGGATACCTAAAGAAAAAGCCGATCGTTGGAAAGGTATGATGAGTGAAAAAGCTGGCGAAGAAAAAATGTCAGTGATGTATCAAAGGCTATCCAAATTGTCTAAAGCGGAAAATAAAGCGCTTTTTCAAGATGTCGATCAATGGGTAAAAGGCTACATCGCTACTATGGATAAGCCCGCTGATTCGCAAGAAGTACAGTTGATGGTTGAGCGGCACTTTCACATGACAGAGCAGATGTTTAAAAAAACCATGGGCGATGAATTTAAAGGCTTAGACGTTGAACTCTACCAACATGTGATGGATTTATTGAAACAAGATCCGGTCACGATTGAAATCTATGAGCATTATCAACAAGGAATGGCGGAGCATTTATATCAAGCCATGCAATACTTTAAACAGCAGAACTTTTAAGGATCACAAATGGAATTATTTAACCAAATTTTTAACAGTGAAAACTATGTGCTGATCGTTGCGGTTTCGATAGCGGTCTTGATACTTTGGTTTTTACCCGCCATGCTCGCGCTTATTTTTAATCGCAAGCATTTTAAGCTTATTTTGTTTGCGTGTGTGCCTGCGGGATTTTCTGTTATCGCATGGAGCGGCGTATTAGTTTGGGCGGTATCGGGTAAAATGGTCAAAAAATTCGCGCCCAAAAGCGAACTTTCACCTTAGTGCCTCAAGGCTTAATGCAGTGGCTTACAGTCACTGCATAAGCAGTTGATTTCAAGTTGTGGACTAATCATGCTAAATCCCGCTTGTTCGACATTGTCATTAAGTTCACTGACGATATTTTTATTGATGTGAATTTCTTTTACTTTCTGACATTGGTTACAAATCAAAAATTGGGGAACAGAGTGTTCATGATCGCAAGTGATATGTGCACAGGCCACATACTTATTGCTGGTTTGTAATTTGTGTACCAAGGACTCTTCTTCTAAAAATTCCAAGATCCGATAAATGGTCATGATCGGAAATTTGTCATCAAAATACTGATTACAGTAGTCCGCTAACTCGTAGGCTGAAATGGCTTTGTTGGAATTAATGATCCCTGTCAGCACTTGCTTTCTTTTTGGGGTTAACCGTGCATTGCTTTTCTTACACTTTTGCTCTGCATGTTTGATCATTTCATTTGCGGTTGCCATAAATCAGGATCCATTATATGCCAGTATTATGTTATCGGATTGGTTCACTAACACTATTGTGTACGAACCGCCCTATCGTGCCGTGATAATGGCACTCAGTTTAATTCATTAAAGCAAGGATAAACACCGTTTTGTTTATTCTTACCTAAAGCTAAACGGCATCTGTTATGTGTGCAGGTTGTCGTTGAGTGCTGGCCTGCGGTTGTGTTAATTGTTCAATGTAAAGTGTCATTTCTTCGGTTTTGTTCTCCTTTGGGATTAACGTAAACAGATAAGTACCACTGGCTGCGACATTGAATTTTAGGTTTCCATCAATTGATGTGGTTTTTAATGAAACGGTTTTGTTAACTTCAACCGTAGCGCCACCTCCAAAGTCTGTGTCAGCCCAGTCCTCTGAAGCGATTTTAAATTCGATGCACTCATCTGCCTCAAAGTCTTTTTGTACGACATAGTTGCCTTGAAGTGTTCTTGTAAATTGATGCTCTTGATTGGCAACCCACTGATCTTTCGATGTTCTTAAATAGATAGGTTGGTTAAATTCTTTGAACTTGCCCACAAGCGAGACCAACTCAATTTCTTCTTGCTCTTTAACCATAGGTGAAGACCAAAGTGGAGTTGGGGTGCTCACCGCCGTATAATTATTGAGTTTGGCTTGGCATTGCTGAAGTTTGGCTAAAGCTGTTGTAAAACTGTCTCTGTTAGCGAGATCCATAGGCGTTTCTTTGAAGTCATCAGGCCAGTCCAAAGGAGGGGAATGTTTGAGTAACTCATCAAGAATATCGAACCGAACTTGTCTTGCACCATCTTTTGCACGCATTACTGCAAGATGAAGAGGAGTACGCCTTCCTTTCATGTGGGGAGTCGTGACTAAAGCACCTGCGTCAAGGAGGGTTTTGACCATTTCTCTCAACCCTTCTAATATGGCCTCACATAGGGGAGTCTCATTGGGGAACCCATACTGACAGGCATTGACATTAACTCCGTCCCGAATGGCCAAATCCGCGCGTCGATGGCCTTTTCCTCGGTAGCTGCTTTCTTCTTTGTAATTCAAAATATGGTCGCACAAATCATGGCTCTTATTTAGACGTTCGACCAAGTGCTCAATTAATGCCTTCTGAGCGATATAGTCTTCTCTAAAAAAGCTGAAATAAGGGGGAGATAGTGTCAGTGTAGGTGAGGATAATGTCCATTTATAGGTACGGCTACAGAACCTGACCGTGTATTTACATTTGCATCGAATTTGATCTGTTACGATTATAATTTCTTGTCCGAGAAACCTTGCAAGATCAGTCACCTGTTTAGAGGTGACCTTTACATCGTAAGAGCAAGTCATGCAATGTGAGTTTCCAGGGTGACAAAATATCAAAGACTTTGAAAAATTGAGCTCGATATGAGAATCCTTTGAGTTAAGAGAATCCATTTTTGCAGAAGAGTTAGGTGAGGTCTGATAAATCATGTCTTTCTGTTTTTTTTGTTACAACATAACATTAAGGTATCACTCATTAACTCTTTAAAAAAATTAATTATGTTTCATATAGATAATTAATTTTCATCAAGTAGCCAAGCCCTGGCTTGAGGTGTTTGCTGCCCCCTTCTATGAGCCCATGAATTGCCAAGCACAAAAAAACACCCATTGTTTGTTAGTACAAGGGTGTCATGATTTCACTAAAATAAATATTTCGCGTGGAAGTTTAAGTGCTCTTCAATAAAGCTAGAAATGAAGTAGTAACTGTGATCGTATCCCGTCTGCATTCTAAGCTCTAACGCCGAGTGATGTGCTTTGGCGGCAGCGACCAAGTTTTCCGGCTTAAGCTGCTCAGCTAAAAAGTTATCGGCATCACCTTGATCCACCAATATTGGCAGCGGTGATTGGACTTGCGTTAACAACTCACAGGCATCAAAAGCTTTCCATGTCTCAACATCACGGCCTAGATAAGCAGTAAAGGCTTTATGTCCCCAAGGACATTGAACGGGATTACAAATCGGGCTGAACGCCGAAATGGAGCGATATCGCTCTGGATTTTTCAGGCCTATGGTTAATGCGCCATGTCCGCCCATGCTGTGACCACTGATCGACTTTTGCTTGCTGACAGGAAAGTTTGCCTCTATCAGCTTAGGAAGCTCATCGGTGATGTAATCGTACATACGATAGTGGTTAGCCCAAGGGGCTTGTGTGGCGTTAACATAAAACCCAGCGCCTTGCCCAAGATCGTAATTATCATCATCCGCCACACCTTCACCGCGAGGGCTGGTATCGGGAGCAACAATCGCAATGCCTAATTCAGCCGCGGCGCGAAATGCGCCAGCCTTTTGCATAAAGTTTTCATCAGTGCAGGTTAAGCCTGATAGCCAATACAGCACTGGTACAGGTTGCTCATTACTGGCATTGGGCGGCAGAAAAATCGCAAAACGCATGGTGCAATTTACCGTTTCAGCAGCATGGCTGTATTGCTTATGCCAGCCACCAGCCACCTTAGCTTGGCTAACTAATTCAATACTCATCATTAGTCCTTATCCATGTGGATCACTGAGCGAATGCTTTTGCCTTCATGCATTAAATCAAAGGCGTGGTTGACGTCTTTCAGACCCATAGTGTGGGTGATGAATTCTTGTAAGCCAAATTCACCCGCTAGGTATTGCTCAACAATTTGTGGCAGTTGTGAGCGACCTTTTACACCACCGAAAGCAGAACCTTTCCAGACACGACCTGTGACCAACTGGAATGGACGGGTAGCGATTTCTTGTCCTGCGCCAGCCACACCAATGATCACCGATTCACCCCAGCCTTTATGACAACACTCTAAGGCTTGACGCATGACATTGACGTTGCCGATACATTCAAATGAGTAATCTACGCCACCATCGGTCATTTCAACGATGAACTCTTGGATCGGTTTATCAATGTCATTTGGGTTAATAACATCGGTTGCCCCAAGCTGTTTGGCAAGCTCAAACTTACTGTCGTTAATGTCGACTCCAATAATACGGCTGGCGCCTGCCATTTTTGCACCTATGATGGCGGATAAACCAATGCCACCTAAGCCGAAAATGGCAACGGTGTCACCCTGCTCTACCTTTGCTGTGTTCAATACGGCACCCATACCAGTGGTAACACCACAACCTAAAAGACACACTTCTTCTAATGGTGCTGTTTTATTCACTTTTGCTAATGAAATCTCAGGAAGAACCGTATATTCAGAGAAGGTTGAGCACCCCATATAATGATAAATTGGCTGGCCGTCTTTAGAGAAACGGCTAGTCCCATCTGGCATTAAGCCCTTACCTTGAGTTTCACGTACCGCTTGGCAAAGGTTGGTTTTGCCTGAGGTGCAGAATTTACACTTGCCACATTCAGCGGTGTAAAGCGGAATGACATGATCGCCCACTTCAACTGAGGTGACGCCTTCTCCCACCATTTCCACAATACCGCCACCTTCATGGCCAAGTACCGCAGGGAAAATGCCTTCAGGATCTTCTCCCGACAAGGTAAAGGCATCGGTATGGCAAACACCAGTTGCCACAATGCGAACTAAGACTTCGCCTGCTTTAGGCAGTTCAACATCAATTTCTTCCATTTTCAGCGGTTCACCGGCTGCCCAAGCTACAGCTGCTTTTGATTTTATTGAAGTTTGGTTTGGTTCTAGGTTTAAAGCCATGATGGACTCCTAAATTCGCCCGATATAGACGTTGTATAACTTGAATATCAAAAATTGTACTGTCTATTATTTTTAAAATAATCCCTCATTATTGAAAATGATTATTTCAAATATGTAATAATCGGCTTTGGATTTTATAGTGGGAAACAGCATGGCACAGTGGCAAGGGGTGAACGAATTTATTTGTGTAGCAGAAAGCCAAAGCTTTACGGTGGCGGCGGAGCGCTTGGGGCTTTCCGTGGTCAAAGTCAGTCGTCAAGTTTCGGCGCTTGAAGCATCAATCGGCGTAAAGCTACTGCATCGAACCACCAGAAAAGTGGCGTTAACGGATGCCGGTAAGCTGTACTATCAAAGTTGTAAGCCTCTGGTAGAGGGGTTAGAGCAAGCCGAATTGGCGGTAACCCAAATGCAGCAACAAGCCAAAGGGTTGATCCGTATTACAGCTCCCACCACCTACGGCGAGCGCTTTATCGGTCCATTACTCAACGACTTTTTGTTGCAGCATCCGCAATTGGATGTGGAGCTCATTTTTACCAATCGAAAATTAGATCTAATTGAGCAGCACATTGATGTCGCCATTCGTCTTGGTCAGCTCCGTGATTCGACCATGATTGCAAAGCGTTTAGCTAATCGTCAGCTATACGTGTGTGCCAGTCCAAGTTATATAGCAAAATTTGGTGAGCCACATACCTTATCTGAGCTCAGTCAGCACCAATGTTTAATGGGAACCTTATCTCATTGGAGGTTTCAAGATTCGAATCGACCACGAACTGTTCAAATCAATGGCAGAATGAGCTGTAATTCAGGGCAGGTGTTATATGACAGTGCTTTAAAAGGCTTAGGTTTGGTGCAGTTACCGGATTACTACGTGCAATCGGCGCTAGAAAATGGTCAATTGGTAGAGGTGTTATCTCGATATCGAGACGTCAATGAAGGCATTTGGGCACTGTATCCCCATAACCGCCAACTGTCCTATAAAGTCAAAGTTTTGATTGAGTTTTTACAGAAGCGATTATCAACAGGCACTTGATAATGTGCCTATTGATAGGAAGCTAGGGTTAATACATGTCAATGGTAACCACGTTGGTTACACCAGCTTTAAGCTTTAAATCGCCAGTTGTGTAAAACTTACCTTTGGTGGATTCTGATTTTAAATAATAGTTACCACTGTTAAGTAGCTCAGCTTTACCATAGTAGTGAACTGTTACCGGATCATCGACCAACCAGCCCTCTTTGCTTACTGGATAAAGATACTGTTTCGATTTAATTTCTGCGCCACTGTCCTGATGGTAGGAAACGAAGCGTACCATGGTCATGCCTTGTGGGTTTTTCTCTGTGCTGACACTGCGAATGGCACCAAGATCGCTTTTCATTCGGGTGGCTTTAGTAATGTAAAATTGCTCATTTTTAGTGCTGTATTGATTATTCGCAGAGCCCGGAACGGCGGTTGGTGCATTACCCTTTGTCATGCCAGCTATTGTTTTAACAGAATCGGCAATGTTTCGAATGTCAGTACTTTTACAGGCAGATAAGCTGAGAATGACGGCGCAAAGAAGAAGCTTTTTCATGTGACTAGATCCATTAGTAGTTTTGAAATTGATAGCCAATAAACATCCTAATTATTGGAGAATTGTCGAATAAGTTATCAAGGTGATAAATTATCGTCAATTCAAATGTTTGATTTATGTACTAAATAACCTCAGCTCTGAATAAGTAAACCTCTACAGCACAGCTACTTATGCGTATTTCTGTGTTATAACAGCCCGAAATAGATTGGCTATTACTAACTGTTTTGCCTTGAACTACACAAAATTAGCCGCACTGTAGATAAAAATTTAAGGTTTGCATTGTAAATCAGAATGTTATGGATTTCGTTATACAGAGCTGAGGTTAAATAATGAGCGCAGTGAGCCAAAAGCGATGCTTTTGACTCTTGATTTACAAACTAGGTTGTCATTGAAGACATATAAAGACCTTGCATGGAGGTAACTCGAGCAAAACGCTTTAACCTTCTTCCTGTACTGTAAAGCGTATCTCTGACTTTTATTACGCCATCTTCAAGCTCTTTTGGGGTCATGTTTTTAGGCTCAAAAACCACATGCGAGCAATCGTAATCCACCCAATCATTACTGAGTAAGCGCTCTTCCCTGAGCAGTTGATTGTAAAATTTGGTGCCGGGAAATGGGGTGATAAAGTTAGGGTGGATCACATCCAGTTTGACGTCATCCACAAAAGCAATGGTTTCATCGAAGATGTCTTTTTCGTGCTCATCAAATCCGAATAACATGCAGCTATCAACGACGATGTTATTATCATGTAATCGACCTATCAGCTCTTTAGCTCGGCTCGGTTTTATAAAACCTTTACCTGCCATTTTTAACGCAGGATGCGAGCAGGTTTCTAATCCCACTAGCAAGTAGGTTAAGCCTGACTTTGCAGCGGCTTCAACTAAGACTTCATTTTCAGCAAAGTCTAAGGTGGCTTCTCCTGCCCATTGAACTTTGAGCTTTTTCAGCTCAGTGAACAGCTCAAGCGCATAATCGGGATCGGAGCATAAGTTATCAGCATGCAGTTCAAGGTATTGTTTGCCAGAAGCTCGGATCTCATCAATCACATGAGCTACAGGCCGAAAGACTTCACGTTTGAAGAAGGGACGAACCGTGCAATAGCTGCAACTGTTTTTACAGCCACGGCCGACGAGTACGCCCCAAGTGCCGTAACGCTTTTTAAGATCTGGAGAATTAGGCCATGGGTTAAGGTTACCCATATCCACTTGTTCATTACTCTTATATGACGGTTTTAATTGTCCTTTCTCGGCATCAGCCAGTAGTGCTCGCCACACCAACTCTGCTTCACCAATGATCACTGAATCGGCATAGTGTGCGGCTTCAGCGGGTAAAAAGGTGACATGTAGCCCTGATAGCACCACCAGCAAGCTGTTTTCTTTGAGTTTTTGTGCCAATTGATAAGCATGAGTGATATCCGGTGTCGATGCGGTCAAAATGGCTAAGTGCGCCCACTCAATGTGCTTTTTAGTGAGCTTATCCCCATTGGTTTCATCGACGATTTCAAACGAATGTGTGTTAGGTGTTGCCGCCGCCAAAGAGAAGATGCCTTGCGGTGGCGAAGACATGTATTTTTTGTAGTCTTTAAAATCAGATTCGGCTGACGCTTTAATGATCAGGATATTCATAATGCTACCTCTTTAGCCCATTAAGTACATTGTTTGAAGCCACTTTAGGGGCTTCTCTGGCGGCGAGTGTTCCATCTTGTATCGCATACCAAGCGGTATATACGGTTGAATCAATCAAGTAGTAAATCCAGCGGCTGCTAAGGGTATTTGCAATCGTTCCCTGCTGTTTGCAAGACTCGATAAGCGCTAAAATCTCTCTTTCCAAGGATAAGTATTCCGTCATGGTTTCTTGGTGTTCAAATGTCTTCCATTCATACAAAATGAAATGAACACAATCCCCGTGAGGCACCAGTAGTTCTATCAGCGTAGATAATTGTTCAACGGGGATCTCTGAACGGCTTATCGCTTCATTGAGCGCTGTTTTAAACTGACGAATCGCTTCAATACTTAGCACCGACACTAAAGCTTCTTTACTGGAAAAGTGACGATGTAATGATGCCCGCCCCACTCCGGCATATTTGGCAATTTCACTTAAGCTAGCGCCAGGGTTAATGGCCAACAAGGAGGTACCTGTTTCAATTAGCTTAGCTCTGACAGATTGCTTAGGATTCATCCATTAGTCTCAATAATGATTCATATCTGTATTTTATGAGGCAAAAATGTCTCATTGTTTGATGTGGATCGAGTTTTGATGAAAAAGATCAAAATTTGAGCGCGGGAGTGCAATATAAGATATTTCGATTTGCTCCTTCATTTATCTATGAGCAAGTATATGCTTACCGCTTTCATGCCAACGGCTGAACATCGAAAGGGTATAGGTTGTACTATGGGGTGGACTCGAAGACGATTTTTAACAACCAGTGGTGCATTATTGGGTGCTAGTGTAGTGATAAAGCCTGGAGTCGCGAAAAGCCTACTTAAAGCACCTTCAATTCAGCCACCACAACCTTTAAACGCTGCCAAGCCATTCATTTTATTTCCTCAATTTAGCTTGCTTGAAATTATTCCACCAAATACTCATTAACATTTGGGATCAAGTATGAAATCAAGTTTTCCTAAGGCGATCATGTCTTGTAGTCGCCGAGAGTTTTACGGTCAAGATAACGCTCATCAACCCCTATCTTTATCAATTGTTGATGCCGCTGGAGATCAAGTGTTATTGCCTGATGATTTAATCGGTTCTGTGTTTATTGTTTCTGCTGTGGGCTCGGTTTCATCGGCCACTACAGAGGAAGATAATGAAGTGGCACTGCCTTGTGAAGATGGTGGCACAGCCTTATTTAATGGCGATGGGATGATTTATCGGCTGGATTTCAGCACTGGCAAGGCCAATTTAACCACCCGTTTAGCTGCTACGCCAAGTTATTATGCGGATAAAATCAGCTTTGAAAACAAAGCTAATTATTCAACATTGCTCCCTTGGGTAAATTTAGGTTTGGGGCGAGTTTCTCCCATTTTGGGGATGTCAAAGCAAGCATCAACGGCGTTTGTTCCCCTTAGATTTCCAGACTCAGATATTGAAAGACTCTTGATCAGCAATGATGTGATGCGTCCGTTTGAGGTTGACCCAGTATCGCTTAAGTTGCTCTCACCCGTAGGTAAAAACAGTGATTGGACACCGCTACTAGATAAATATCCGCTTAATTTAATGCCCTTTAGTATGTTGATGTCCACGGCTCACCCTGCATTTGATCCGACAACGGGAGAGTTGTTTTTGACGAATACCCAAGTGTCTTTCGATAACTTTATGAAAGACCAGATAAAAGACGATTTTAAGAAAAGACTCTCAGAGGTAGTTGATCATAAACATTATCCGGTAATGGAGTTGTTTATGACGGCATTTGAGAAATTGTTAGGTCTTTTAGATGCGTTTCATTTGGATGGATATAACGGAGTAAAGCTGCACCGTTGGAATGGCAACAGGATTGATGTCGATACCTTTGATGTGGTCGATGATGATGGTAAGCCTATTATTATTCAGCAAAGCACACATATGATGGGCGTTACTGAGCATAGCTTAGTGTTTGCCGATACGGCATTTAAAATATCCCTACTCGATGCCCTGCCCAGTCAATTTTTTACTGAGGACTATTCACCGTTTTCTGACGATTTTAAGGCGCAGCATGAACCTAAATTTGTCGCAGAGTGCATCGCTAAATTTAAACAAGCGGTGAGAGTGGTATTTACTTACCCTCAATCATCAGATACTCACTTGTATATTATTGACCGTGAGCAGTTCTCAAAGGCCAGTGGCTCATCCGTTATCGCTAAAAAAATCACAGTTGCAGGTGAAATGGTACATTTTACTGTGGATTATCAGCAGCCTAACGCGAATAAGCTGGTTCTGCATGCTGGGATGGCGTATGCCTCAGATCCGGCTGAGTTTATCCATTCGGTTGACCGTTCGATGTATTCTAGTGAGCTTATGAAAGCGGAGTCTGGGATGCTCATTGCAGGTATGGATATTAACAGTCCAGCAGTGATTGTCCTTGATCTTGAAACGCAACGCTCTGACAAACTGGATTTATCTTTTGAACAATCTAAGCGATACACTCCAGTACTTGGCTTATATGCTTACCGTGATAACTATCCCGTAAAACAATTCGAGAACATCTATTGGCTGGGTGCGCCATTATGGAATAACACACTACCGAGCATCATGGATGATTTGTATGGTGATTACCCTTATCGCCGCCAATCTAAACAAGCCATGTTAGAACTGATTGCAAACGAGTCACCAGCCATCGTCAATAAGATCTGCATAGATACACAGGCAATAAATAAGTGGTTGGAAACAGGCGAAAAGCCAGAGTCACTACTGACCGTAGCAGACAGTTATTCGTGTCCTGATGGATACTTAGTCACCTCGCCCACTTATGTACCCAAAGTCGATGCAAGCCAAAATGCAGTCGCTGGTGGCTATTTGGTGTGTTGTGCTATTTTTTCTGATCACTATTGCTCAGATGATGGCGTCGATGATTGGTCGAGCAATACTGAGTTTTGGATCTTTGATGCTGATAACTTGAGTGCAGGACCTCAATATAAACTCAGCCATCCACAGCTTAATATGGGATTTCCTTTGCATACGACATGGCTAAAGCGGCTTGAAACTCAGCAAAGAGATTACGATGTAGAAGCGGATCATAAAGATAAAGTTGAAGCTTTGTTAAAGGTGTTACCCTCAGAAGAACTGAAAGAGCAAGTTAGTACACTGTTCCAACAAGTCTACCAAACGTTTAATGAGAGTTAGATTAATTTTTATCCCACGAAATTAAAGCTTGTTAACACTTAGTTACTTTTCATAGAACTACTTACCATAATTGATTTTCAAGGTAACTGGATGGGTTAAGGCAGGCTTATAGTGTGGGCTAGAGTTGATTATCAAGCATATGATAAAGATGGCTTTTGTTATATTGAGACTGAGACATCGCACACAAACAAAGGAACACAAACTCGTCAAAACGCGGCTCCCTCTGCTGAAGTTGAGCATACTGAATCTGAAATAAAATCCCCTTCGAAACCCGAACCTCAATCTCGTGTCAAATTAACTCAAGCACCACTTGAGCCTAAAGCGGCAACCCAAGAAGTGATTCCAAATATTGAAGCGTTATTGTCTCAGAATTTATCGAGCAAAGAGCTCGTTCAGTGTTATCAGCAGTTTATGGATCAGTTACTTCGTTGCGAAGCTATCTCGGCATCGCGTAATAGTGGTGGTCAACTTTCTTCCATTGTTATTGAACCTCAATTATCTATGATGTTGAGAAAACTCGTGTTTCATTTGGTTCAACAACGAATTCAAGAAGAAACCAAGTTATTTGAAAATAACATGGGTTGTTATGGTCGAACCCACTCAAATAGAGGAAAAGCCTATAAACAAGAAGACTGTTTAGTGGCAAGTTATCGTTTTGTACTGGCGCACGTTTTTTGTAGCTTTCCTAAAGCGACGAATGGCATTGAGACTGAAATTTCTCGGCTTTTGATGTGCATGAGCATCGATAAAAGTGATACAGAAAGAATGCAGTACCATCGAAAAATGTCGATGGATAATATGTTTACACCGTCAGATCCTCATTATGCTTTGATGGAGAGAACTAAAGCTGAGGTGAATGCCCTGTTCGATCAGTTTGAAATATTATTATTTTTACTTCACCTACACCCTATGTGTCATACCACTCAATCACCAGATTTCACGACAATTCCTGATTTAGGTGTTTCAATAATATCAGCAGTGGATTCAAGTATTGATGCGACTCAAGTATGGAAGCCTAAGCTAGCGCAATTAAAAACCTTAGCCCCTCAACAAGGTACTCATAACACGACCTTGTGTAATAGCCACTGTTATCGCTTACCTGCGGGAGATTATCATGGCATTTTGGTAGTACATGATCCGGAAGAGCAGAAAGTGGTGTTGGTGCCTTTCGATAAACACTCAACCGAAATGAAAAAGAAGGCGGATAAATTACTGGCCTCTTACTATACCAAACCGGTTCAGGTGCTTTATTTTTCATTCGAACAGGAGTGGCCAAATGCTTTTTCTCAGTTAGTGAAAGCCTTTACTTGTGCGAGTTGTGGTGTAGTTGCTCCATTTCGAGAAGGACAAAATCAAGATGAGCAAAGAAAAGTATTAAGTGCTGAGGAGTATTTACTTTGTAGTCAAATGCTAGCTTTGTCGCACAAAGGTGAGGTTGAGTGTCAATTTCACCCCAAGACTCAACAATTGAAATTAATACTACTCAAGCCGAGTAGCCGAGAGTCATTACAGGAGTTAGCGCTTGGGTTTCCTCAGTCTGCCAACTCGACCAAACAGCCGAATGTTGAATTGCTATTTGCGGCTTTTAAATTTCTGAAACTGTTTAATGACAAAATGTGTTGTGCGTTATCCTTCAAGAACGCGGCGGAAATAATGAATCCATGTATGGATCGTTACGGCAATATCTATGAAGAATCAGAGTTAATAAAATGGGTGCTTCAGTACAAGCGTCATCCTGTCATAGCGGCTGAGCCCATGACAACGAAAGATATATTCCCTGTTCCAGCGATTAAGCGTTTAATCAAAAGTTGTGGTGCCATCGACAGTTATTTTCAGTTCAGTGAGCTTGTTGTGCCTGAAATACAGCACCGCCAAGTTGAGGCTACTCGCGATGTTGCTACTCCAGAGTCCCAAGCTGAGACAAAGGCTAAACCGATCACTGTCGAAAGCATCTGTGAGGACATTGACACCCTAATAAAAACAAAAGCACCGACAGAGGAGTTAGTGAAGTATTACGACAAAGTTTCGAGAATTTTGTTAGCTAACCCTACAGTGAAAGAGAGAAGTGCAACGGGTCAAATTACCAAGGTAGGTATCCATTCTGATTTGATCGCGAGCATGCGAAAACTCGCCTTTACTATTGTGAGGCGGCAATACCAGCTTTATAAAAAAATAGGTAAACCTAATGCAAAAATGGAAGCTTATCGATATCTTATTGATACTCTGATTTTTCCTACTTTGAGTGAAGAGTTTAAGCCCAAAACCTCACAAGAAAGTAAGCGGCTCATGGAGGTGATGCTGAATGGTAAAACATCGGAAGAGCAATATCGACAGGGATATTCCCGTCAGAGAGTGCATGAAAATTTGGTTCCTGCCCAATATGTTTATGTATCGACGCTAGCTTACTATCGTGCCAAAGTCGATCCAACCTTTGATTACCTTGAGCTATACCTATTCTTTTTAGATTGCCACCCACTGTGCTCCTCATTTACGCTTCCGGATATAACTCCAATTCCACAAGCTGGAATTAAGTTAAAAACAGAAGAGAGCGATGGCGTTAAACCCAGCCCTCTGGTTTGGGATTCCAAAACGCAATTAGTCACAGCGGATGTTAGAGATGGCTCTGTTAATCATATTTTGACCCATCACCAAAAATACCAATTATCAGTAACCCTTGAGACTCAAGGGTGCTGGTGATCAAAAACCTAGATGAAAATCAATTTGTGATTGTGCCCATTAACAAAGGTGAGCCTGATGTCATCAAAAAGATATCCACTTTGTTGGGGAGCTTGTTAACTAAAAATGTCGATTTAGTGTATTTTTCTTTTGCCAAAGAGCAGCCTGAAATTTTGTCAGATTACTTTGATAGCTTTCCGTTTAAGCGAAAAGTACAGGTGATAACTCCATTTCGTCCATTCGCACAAGATTGCGCATTTGCCCCGTCTGTAGAAGGGGTATGGAAGTACAAGCACTTTTTACTGGCGCAAGAGCAATTACCAGAATGTGTTGCGGGGAACATTGACTTTCAATTTCACCCTGAATCTGAGCAATTTAAGCTAGATCTAGCCGAGAAAGCACAAGGGCAGGTCTATGATCGAGCGTTTTATATTTTTCCAACCGTTAAAGCCAGTGATTGTGTGGCTAGCTTTCAATTATTGGCAAACGCTTTGGGGTTTTTTAAGCAGTTTAGCAATTGTGTACGTTGCCCCATTTCAGGGAAAAAATGCCATGAGCTGGTTGAACCCTGTATGGATAGCGAGGGGAATGTTTATGAAAAAAAACAGTTGATAAGGCATATCCAGCATTGTGGTAAGAACCCTGTAACTAAAGAGCCAATGACGGAACAAGACATTATTGTTGCTTCGAGATTCAATGAGTTAATTCGCGAAAGTGCTGACATTGAAAGACAGTGCCCGTTGAATTATGAAGACGTTATGCGTTGGTTAGATAATCAAGCCGAAAAAGGGACACAGATGATCAAACCATTGTTGAGATTACTTAAGGAAAATCAATCTCAACAAGACAAATTACAGCAGGAATTTGAGCAATTAACCATGAAACAACGTCAGGTAATGAGTGTGGCGATACCTCCTGCTGCGGCTGAGCCTGTTCCTGATGGTGCATCAATACCTCATGATGACATTGAGCAGCAAAAACAACAGGCTCATTTTACCATGGTGGTTACACCGCCAGTATCCGATGTGGAAGACAGTTCGGGGTCAGATTCAGAAGATAATATTGCATTACAAAAGCTTCGTGCACAACAGGAAGACAGACAGAGCCTGAACTCATCATCGGGAGTTGATTCTGATTAACCTGAGCTTAGGTTGATTAAGCCTCTGGGTTTCTTAATCGCCATCTAGAAAACATATGCTTTTTAGGAGGTGGGAGCGTGACTGGTTTAGTGATTGTCTTTAGTACATATCCTTTATGTTCAAAGTCTTTCAGAGCTTCTGGATCAACACTTTTAACGCTTTTATCGAAATTAACGCACATAAACTGACTTCCAATCACTAATACAGAAGCTACTACCAGGATAGATTTGATGTATTCAGAACCAGAGTATCGAATAATGCCAGGATAGCATGGATTTTTGGGATGACAGCAAATTAACTGGCAAGTCAATAAGTATTGGTTTTTTGCTAAGCACTCAAAGATATAATTTTGAGTAAAATGATAGTACTCACACAATTCAGCATATGCTTCAAGTTGCTCCATCAGTACTATAGGAAAAAATTGATTACAAAAACGGTAGATTAATTGCTTATCGGTTGCGGATGCAAAAAAAGCTTGTCCATAGTTCACTTTTTCAGAGTCTTTGATCCTATCCCCACAAGAAAACGCTTTTTGTTCTTGAGCGTTCACAAATACGGCGTCAGTTCGAGGAATGTCGAGGCAAAAAGATTCAAAGGTATTTGTAACTCTAGACGAAGCGATTGCTCTTGCAAAATACTCATCCAAATCTATTAGTTGTTGGTCTAAAGTATTTTTAAGCGTTATTTCGACCGGCTTTTTACCTTTAAAAACCGCAACTAAATGACGTTGTGGAGTGATGACTAAACCCAAATCCTCAAAGCGAAATGCGTATTGGAGTAGCTGTTTCCAAGCATGTAACTTCATAACAGGAAGCTCATGGTCAAACATCTGAGAAATAAGAGGCTTTACGACTTGCTGATGTTTAGTTTCAAACCATTGACTAAGCTCTTGCAAAATGAACGAAGCGTCACAGTGCTCACACATTACATACTCTTCTATCTCATACGATATCGGTGGCGGCGATAGTGGGGGAGCGCTTGGGATTGACATAGGCTAGCTAACGGCTTGCATCAAGAGCATGGGCGTTTATTGTTTCAAACCCCGAAACGCCTTAACAGTTAATTTTTATTCACTTTACACTCTAACAATAAGCTGAGGAACGTTTCCTTCTCATTCCAATAGAACAGCAGTTTTGGACACTTTTTTTATTTAAGAATAAGTAATACTAACTCCATCATTATTGTTGGAGTATATCGTGCTGTTTAGTCACCCTATTACCCTAGGTTCCATCATTCGACTTAACCCAGCTAAAGTCATGTTCACTTGGTTTCTGGTGTTGATAGAAAATGTATTCTTGATTTTAATTCCCTTGTTTATTGGTCATGCCATTGATGGAATGCTTAAACAAGATATGCAACCCTTGATCTTATTTGGATTGATCCTATTTGTGTTGGTTATCGCCAGTGTGTTGCGACGAGTTTATGATACCCGTGTATACGGGAGTATTCGGGTTAAATTATCGAGGGTGGTTGAGCGTAATTTGCGCCAAGAACACTTGTCGGTAAAAGATGCACGCTTAACCATGTCACGCGAACTCGTAGATTTTTTAGAAGAAGATCTTCCATCGCTCATTACCGCTTTAGTCCAGTTGGTGGCAACCGTAGTTATTTTATCGACCTTTCATTACAAATTTGCCGTATGCGTATTAGGTGCAGGCATTGGCATGCTTGTTATTTATATGATGTTCCACCAATCGTTTTCCCGCTTAAACGGTGCGCTCAATGATCAACTTGAGCAGCAAGTGAAAGTGCTTGGTGGTCAACCTTTTGCTGCAATTCGCACCCATTTTGAAGCACTGAAGCGTTGTGAAATCAAGTTATCGGATACAGAGGCACTCGTATATGGACTGATCTTTATGGTGTTATTTGCGGCTGTATTGGGCAATCTATGGATGGTGAGCAGTTTAGTCGAGCCGAGTGTCGGCCAAGTGTTTTCGATTGTGACTTATTCTCTAGAGTTTGTTCAAACGGCTGTGATGTTACCCGTGACATTACAAGCCTTGTCGCGACTGTTTGAAATAAGCCAACGACTTAATCAATCACCCTCGCAACAAGATTAATAGGAATAGCTGATGATGAAACAAGTATATGCAATCTTAGCGGGATGCGGAGCGATTGTCTTGGCGGTGGTAATGGTTGGCGCATTGCAGCCTGAACCTACTGAAATTAAGCCTAAGTCAGATGCTATAAGGCCTGTCACAGTACAAGAAGTGAGCCCGAGTATTCATAATGCCCAGTTGAAGTTATTAGCAACGACATCGGCACGCTGGCCGATTCAATTGAAGGCGTCCAGTAATGCTCAGCTTATCTGGTTAAATCCAGATATCACACCAGGCAGCTTGATCAAAAAAGGGCAGAAACTCGCTCAGTTAAATACTAACACCCTTAAAGCCAACGTGGCGCAAGCCTACAGTGAACTTAAACAATCTGAGCTTAATCTCAAGCAGGAACTGCATGAACAGACGGTGGCACTTTCCTTATTATCGGCAAAAACGGCTTCTTCTTATGCCCGCCGGGAGCCACAAGTATTAGCCGCCAAAGCTCGGCTAAAGCAAGCACAGCAAGCGCTGGTTAGTGCAAAAACTTTGTTATCCGAAGCCAATATTATAGCGCCATTTGATGCCATTGTCCTGCAAAAGCAGGTGAGCCCGGGAGAATGGGTCACAGCAGGCCAGAGTCTATTTGAGCTTGCTGCCAGTGATACGCTTGATGTTGAACTACCTGTGTCTGAACGGCATTGGCAGCACATTCAACCTGCGCTCAATAATCTTGATATGTCTGTGTCTACTCGCAGTGGTACTCAGTGGAATGCACAGCTGCGCTATGTCGAGCCTATGGTGGACAAAGTGACTCGGCAACGACAATTCGTGCTATTTGTTAAACATCCTTATCAAGGGGACACTCGGTTACTGCCGAATCAGCAAGTCTCTGTGTACATCGCTTTAGGTCGTCAACCTAATGTCGCTAAAATTAAGGCCTGCGCCCTAACTCGTGATGGATATGTGTGGACGCTTGATGCGCACAATCGATTGCAAAAAGAATGGGTTGATGTGGTGGAGGCTGCGCAAGAGCTGGTTTATGTTCGTTTCAAACACAACAGCGAGCGTAGACGTCGTGTTGTGATTTACCCTTTGTTGTCGATGTTGTCTGGTCAGCAAGTCTCTCCTGTTATTAAAGGGCTGGAGACAGCACAATGAGTTGGTTAACACGATGGTTTATTAATAACCCTGTAGGGGCCAATTTGTTGATGTTTGCCATTATCGCCAGTGGTGTATTGGCGTTCGGTCAACTTAGGGTTGAGTCCTTTCCACAAATTGCCCCCTCATCCATATCGATAACAACCGTGTATCCCGGGGGCAGTGCTCAGCAAATTGATGAGAGTGTCACCCAGCGCATTGAAGAGTCTATCAGTGATATTGCAGGCATCAAACAGATCACCAGCGAGTCCAGTGCTGGTATGTCGAGTGTTGTGGTGCAAAAAAATAGCAGCGCTGATTTGGATGCATTATTGGATGATATTCGTAATCGAGTTAATGCCATCAGCGGTTTTCCCACTAAGGCTGAACCTCCTCAAGTAACTCGTAATGAATTCACCAACCTTGCCGCTTATGTGGTGATTTCAGGTGCTCGAAGTGATGAAGCTTTGCAGCCGATAGCCAAGCAGGTTGAGCAAGCGTTAAAAAAACATCCAAAGATCTCTAAAGTCTCCAACTGGGGTAGCCGTAGACCGCAATTACTGATTGAGGTCGACCCCGATGCCTTGAAGCGACTGGGATTGAGCTTTAATCAAGTGGCGTTTGCGATTGAAAAAATGTCATTGGTTTCTCGTACCGGTGAGCTAGTCAGTGACAGTGGCCGCATGACCATTCGTGGTGATGGTTATGCTGATGATGTGCAAAAGCTGAAAAAACTTACTCTGGTTTCCCGACCGACAGGCACGGTGCGATTAGGGGATATTGCCAAAATTCGCCGTGGTTATGAGCGTAGCGATGCCATTGTACGTAATAATGGCAACAATGCGATTGCCTTACTGATCAGCACCAGTCAAAAAGATAACTTGCTTCATATCAGTCAAGCGATTGAGCAAACATTGGCTCAACAACGGCTATTATTGCCAAGCGATATCGAGCTTAACACCATGGCTGATATGGCGCCTTATATTGAGGATCAGCTAGGCAGACTTGGAACAAACGCGTGGCAAGGTTTACTGATTGTTATCATATTGCTTGGTATCTTTTTAGAGGTCCGTTTGGCACTATGGGTCGCTGTGGGTATCCCAGTGGCGATGGCCGGTACCATGGCCTCAATGTATCTGACCAATTACAGCATTAACGACATTACCTTATTCGGTTTTATTCTGGTGCTGGGTATTCTAGTGGATGACGCGGTTGTTGTGGGTGAGGCTATCCATGAAAAGCGAGGACAGTATCCACAAGGAAAACAAGCGGCGTGGCATGGGGTACATTCGGTGGCCGTTGCCACTGTATTTGGGGTGCTCACCACCATCGTTGCTTTCTCTCCCATGTTATGGATAAACAATGATTTTGCTAAGGTACTGGCAGGCTTTTCTGCGGTGGTGATCTTTGCCTTGCTCTTCTCCTTGATAGAAAGCAAATTTATCTTACCGTCTCACTTAGCCCAGTTGTCGAACAAGCCCGCTTCGATTAAAGGGCTTTCGAAGATCCAATCCTTGGCCCAAGCTGGGCTTAACGGCTTCAATATTCGCATCTATAAACCTATTTTAGAAAGGGTGTTGGATTACAAATGGGCTTCTTTGATGGGGATCATGGCCTTTGTCATACTGGCCTACGGTATGTGGTCAACGGGAGCTATTCGTTCGGCGTTTTTTCCTGAGATCCCTGGGCGATACATTAGTGTTGAACTGGAATTAGAAAATGGCGCTCCTTTGCCATTACAGCAGCAAGCGTTAACACAGATTGAAGGTGCGATGAGTAAAGTCGAAGCTGAGTTAATGCATGACTATGCGTTGAGTACCTCGCCCATCGTCAACTTACTGTCTTCATCTAATGGCCATGGCAGTGTTGAATTTACCGCTGAGTTAACCTCGGAAGCCTTAAGTCAATTACCGAGTAATGTCATCATCGATCGTTGGCGTCACTATACAGGGCCCATAGAAGGGGCATACTCAGTACAGTTTCGCGCTGGAACAACACCAGCGGGAGATACCGTCATTGTCATATCAGCACAAGACAGAGAGCTTGCCAAGCAGGTAAGTCACCAGTTGGCGGCTGAATTAAGAGGCTTACCAGGAGTGGCTGATATTTATGATGATGGTCAAGCTGGATCACCGCATATTCGCTTAGTGTTAAATGAGTATGGACAACAACTGGGATTAACTCAGGCAACGTTAGCGGATCTAGCTGGTTTGGCTTTTGGTGAACGCGAGATCCACCGCTTGCTGGATCAGGGTCTAGAAACCAAAGTCTTATTGCAGTATCCGAGAGCTAAGCGCAAGACAATAGAGCAGTTACGACAGACCCTTGTACCATTAGAGAATGGGCGTAAGGTATTGCTCAGTGACGTGGCTGAATTTCATTTTGAACAAGAACCACAACAACTACATCGTCGTGACCGTGAGCAGGTGGTTAACCTGTACTGGAAACAAAACCGAGCCATACAAGCTCCTGAACAAACCTTATCCCAATTGACGACGAAAATTGAAACGCTAAAGCAGTAATATCCTGAGGTTAGTATCAAAGCCGGTGGTGAATTTGAGGAAATGGGAGAGGTTTCTGAGAGCTTTAGAGCAGCGATGCTGTTAACCATGTTGCTGATTTACATATTATTGGCAGTACCACTTAAATCTTATTGGCAGCCGCTTATCATCATGGCGGTGATCCCCTTTGGTTTTGCAGGGGCGGTGTTTGGTCATTACCTGATGGATTTACCCATTAGTCTGTTATCCATGTTTGGGATGATGGCACTAACGGGAATCGTGATTAATGACTCTTTAGTGCTTATCACCCGTTTTAATCATGAATATCGCAATGGGGCTGAGCTGCAACAAGCGATTGTGACAGCGGGTACTAGCCGTTTTAGGGCTATCTTTCTGACTACAGTCACAACGGTATGTGGCTTGTTACCTTTATTAAGTGAAACCGCTGAGCAAGCGCAGTACTTGAAGCCCGCAGTGATTTCTTTGGTATTTGGTGAGCTATTTGCGACGACGGTGACCTTATTGTTGATCCCGATTTTACTCGGGTTGACGTGCAAAAAATTACCTAAAACTACCGATGTGTTGGTATAAAAGGGATAAGGTTGCTTTGTTTGTTGGATGACTTGTATGATAAAAATGAATAATTTACAATCAAATGAATTAGTTAACCTGAGCTCAGGTTAGTTAAGCACCGTGTTTATACTGAGGTTATGGATAACGCAGAGTGCTTGATAGGCCAATAAACAAAGAGAATAACAATAATGTTTTTGCCAGAGCAGGTGATCATTGCTGATGATCACCCCTTGTTTCGCCAAGCGTTACTGGAAACCCTGAACGGTCGAATGTCTAAAACGGAATTTATCGAAGCGGAAACGGTTAAACAGTTAGAAGAGAAACTCGATTCTCACTCTCACGCTGATTTACTGTTACTGGATCTTAATATTCCCGGCGCGCATGGATTTAATACCCTTATTCATGTGCGTCAGCATTATCCACAAATTCCGGTAATTGTGGTTTCAGCTTACGAAGACCGAGACACCATAAGCCAAGCCATTGAATATGGGGCTTCAGGTTTTATTCCTAAATCCACCGATATCGAAACCATATTTCACGCCATTAACCAAGTACTTAGTGGTGAAATATGGCTGCCGTCTGGTTTTGATAATGAGTCGAGTTCGCCCAGTAAATCACAAGTTGCCGAGCAAATAGGAAGCCTAACTCAGCAGCAATATAAAATCTTGTTGATGTTCGCCGAAGGTTTACTTAACAAGCAGATTGCCTATCAGCTGAATGTATCTGAAGCCACGGTTAAGGCGCATGCCACGGCGATTTTCCGCAAGCTCAATGTGCAAAACCGAACTCAAGCTGTATTGGTGTTAAACCAACTTGAGATCACCGAAGACTTCAGCCATCAGTTAAGCACCTGACCATATTTATCTTGCATGGTTTGAGTGAGCATAGCACTCATCATGGCTCTTAGGGCCGCGGGTTTTACCATTTTTCGCATGTAGCCCGCTTTGGCTTGCTGTGCTTTTTGCTCAATGTCGGCCTCTGTGGTGGCGGTGATCAGAATTGCTGGTATGGTTCTTTGGCAATGTTCACGAAGGGCTTTTATCACATCTAAACCGTTGTCGTTATCATCAAGCTGGTAATCGGCCAGAATGATTTCAACGCGATTGCCTTGAAGCGTGCAGGTCTCTATCGCTTGTTCTCGGCTGGCGACACCCACCACATTACACTTCCACGCCGATAACAACTCTACCATTCCGGCCAAGACTTCAGGATCGTTATCAATACACAACACCGATACGCCTTGCAGACTAGATTGCAGTTTCTGTTGAGGTTGAGTTGCATTTGGATTGGCCACCAAAGGCAAGGATAAACTGAAACGGCAACCTTGGCCCTCGACTGAAGTGAGAGAGATGGGGACATTTATCCTATCGGCAAAGGCGCGAGTGATATTGAGCCCCAACCCCAGTCCCTTGCTATTACTGTTTTCCAGTTGAGTAAAAGGCTCAAAAATCAGCGCTTGATCTTCAGCGGCAATGCCGGGGCCATTATCAATGACGGCAATATCAACCTTGCTATCTTGTTGATTGACGCTAACGCTAATTTGTCCTTCATTGGCATATCGAAAAGCATTGGTGATCAGGTTTTGTAGGATACGACGTAATAAGTGACGGTCGGTACTGAGCCAGCCTTCACCTTTATCGACATGGAAATCCAACTGCTTTTCTTCTGCGACAGGGGTAAATTCTTCTTCAAGCTGGGTCAAAAACTCAAACAATGAGAACACTTCGGTGTTGACCTTAATATTACCGCCTTCGATGCGAGCCATGTCCCCTAGGCTAGATAACATATCATTAGCCACTTTAAGTGATTGCTCGATATTTCCCACTTGCTGGCGCTGGCTATCTGATAGCTTGTTTTGAGCCGATAGGGCCGAGGTGAATAATCGCGCCGCTTCTAAAGGCTGCATCAAATCATGGCTACAGGCTTTTAAATATAAGCTTTTCTTTTGGTTGGCTAAGCGAGCTTTTTGGTGCGAAATGGCCAATTGTTCATTAGCCAATTTCAATTCTTTAGTGCGAGCCTGCACCACGGTTTCTAAGTCGAGGTTTTGCTCTTTAAGCACTTGTTCGGCTTGACGGTAGGTGGTGATGTCTCTGAACATCATCACGAAGCCACCGTTCGGCAAAGGGTTGCCTTCAATGGTGATCACTTGCCCTGAATTCATGGTGCGCTCAGAGGCATGAGGGGTTCCCTGTTTTAAATAGGCCAGACGTTTTTGTACCGCTTTTTCAAGATCGATGTGCTCGTCGTAGATTTGTGACAGGTTATAACGAATGAGATCTTCAATGGGTGCGCCAATGATGACTACGCCTTTGGGGTAATTAAAAATATCTAAGTATTTTCGGTTCCACGCCACCAGATTGAGTTCTTTATCGACAATCGAAATCCCTTCACTGGCGTGTTCGATGGCGCTGTGCAATATGCTGAGATTCTTTAATTGTTGCTGATTCGACGCTTCTTCAATTAACGCCGCCAGTTCAGTTAGGTTGATGTTACGGCCTTGAAGCACCGAATGGATCAGCATGCGAGCCGATGAGGCGCCCATCATGCTGGCAAGAGCACTTTCAGCGTGGTGGATCAAAATTTGATTGTATTGCTCTGTCGGTAACGATTGGTTTTCTACTTGGCGTTTAAAGTTCGCCATGCACTCTTCGGCGGTATCTTCGCCCAAAAACTTAGCCAATAGTAATTGTAATTCTGAACTATCAATGGCTAATCGCTTTGGGGTAAGTTGTGATAATTCACTGGTTTCGTTATGGAAAAATGTCGCTTGAATACGCTCATGAACACTCTTACGACTGAATAATGAGATCAAGATCATTACCACAGTATTCGCCGCTAATGAAAATAAAGTAAAACCGGTATTACTGGACAAATACTCATTGGCAAGGCTGAGTTCATAAATGCCGAGATTAGGCAAAAAGTTTAAAAATAACCACAAGCTGAAACCGACAGTGATCCCGGTGAACACGCCAGTTAAGCTGGCATTTCTCCAATAAAACGCGGCGATTAAAGCAGGGGTGAGCTGAGCTAATGCGCCAAAGGCAATTTCACCCAGCGAGGCAAGCCTATCTGGGTCAATAACCAAAAATGCACTGTATCCCATCAAAATGATAAGCAGCACTAATACTTTTCGAATGTTTAATAATCGTGTTTGAAACGATTGGTAGTTACTTTGCTGATGTTTTGACTGAAATAAGATGGGAAAGACAATTTCGTTACTCAGCATGGTGCTTAATGCAAGGGATGAAATGATCATCATAGAGCTGGCCGCAGATATCGCGCCAAGAAACACCAATAAGCTAATCCAGCTTTGCTCCATAATCGAAAGTCGCAATACGTAAGAATCGGCGGCCACTTGATCGCCAAACAGAAGCACGCCAGCCAGACCCAGAGGGATCGCCATAATGGCGAATAAGGTTAAATAGAGTATAAAAATCGGACGGCTGTATTTGGTGTCTTTGACATGGCTGGCTTCCACCACCATCACTTGAAATTGGCGTGGTAGCGCTAGAAAAGCGGCCATGACTACCACTAACATGCCAAACAAACTGGTGAGGTTAGGAAAGCTTAATTGCTTATCGAGATCAATATCCGCTTGTTGCCAAATTTGCATCGGTGAGTCGAATACAAAAAAGCACACCAATACCGCAAGCACCACAAAAGCCGTGAGCTTTATCACCGACTCAAAGGCAATCGCCAGCATCATCTGTGGGTTACTTTCAGTTACATGGATATGGCGAATACCAAATAACACCGTAAACACCACGATGATCAACGAGACGATAAGCCCCAATAACCACTGAGGCATGATGGGCTCTATTTGCAGTAACTCAAATGAGTAAACAATGGATTTAATCTGCAGCACTAAATAAGGCAAAGTACCGACTAAAGCGACCAAGGTAACTAGCTTGGCTAAGCTGGTGGATTTGCCAAACCGGACCGCTAATAAGTCGGCAATAGACGTTAAATTGAGTTGTAAACTGACTCGAATAATGCGCAGCAAAAATGGCCAAGCAAAGGTAAAGAGTAAAATTGGGCCAAGGTAAATGGGAATGTGGGAAAAAATATTATTGGCACTTTGTGCGGTGGTACCAAGAAAGCTCCAAGAAGTACAGTAAACCCCAAGGGTTAAGGCATAAATGACAGCCTTTTTATTGCCATAGAGCTTGTGGCGAAATTTATCACCTAAATAGGCCACCCAAAACAGTAACGCAATATAAAGAATGCTAAAGCTAAGCAGCTGCCAAGAATGAAACATAATTTACTTGTTAGTTTGTGTATAGAACTCAGAAATGTATTTTCCGCCTTTAATTTGGGCGATTAGCCTTAATTTATGCTTATCACCTACTTTATTCATTTGGGTTCTAAGTGGCGTATTACTGCTCCAATAATAAGGTGAGTCTTTCATATAGAGTGGGTAGCTGGTGGCGTTGTTGTTTTCATCCACCAAAAACAAGGTGCTTCGATCGAGGGGATAGGTGGAGTTAATAAACGTCACCCCATTTTCATCATAAACGTTGACTTTAAAATCCCCAGACACCAACACACAGCCTTTGGCTAAGACATCGCAATTTGATTCAGGGGTTAAGGTAAAAATTCGCTCTTGTTGGGCTTGGTCTTCGATATACATATCAGAGAGTATGTATCCGCCAACGGCGAGTAGAGGGGCAATCGCAATGGCAAGTTTGGTGTGCTTATTCAAGTGACGTCCTTTTTCTTTTTTCTTTTAATACTTTGAACTTAATAAGAATTAAGTTGAGCAATTTTTGTTAGTTCTAGTTAATTCGGTTTCCGAGCAAATGTCCAGCATTAAAAAACCATAAAATCAGTTTTAGCTGAATTGGAAAATCGCGGCTGTTTATTGTCATCCTTATTTGCACTCTTACCGCCAACCACCTATTTTTTAAATGCTGTAAATGGATTTGTGGTAAAGGAGTACCGAATGAAGTATCCATTGGTTTTCATTTCACTTTTGTCGCTGATAACACTTGTTGCCTGTAACGATAAGCAAAGGGTAACCAGCCCTCCTCCCAAAACATACTCAATGTCTGGAACCGTCTTAGTTGACCCGATACAAAACGCTAAAGTCTGTACCGACTGTAACCAAAATATGGTTTGTGACAGCAGTGAACGACACACCTTAAGTGATGAACAAGGGCGTTACGCGTTCAATAATCTGTCTGCAGAGATCAACAGTTGTCCACTATTGGCTGAAGTGACGACGGATTCTATTAATGTGTTACGCAATCAACCGATAGCTGCTCCCTTTAAGTTAGCCAGTCCGGCTGGTTGTTATAACATCACGCCAATCTCCACTATGCTTCAATATGAAATGAGTATTGGCTATACAAAAGATGAAGCTACAAAGTTACTACAGCATAGGCTCCAAACAGAAGCCCCTTTATGTGGAAATTACGTCAGTACGCGGTTTGATAATACGAGTTCAGAGCAGCAAAAATTAGAAGCCAAACACCTTCATCAAGTCGCCAATATGTTTAATGAATTGATGGTTTCAAATTTAAGTAAACTTGATGATGTACTAGAAGAAGAAACCCAATACTCTCAGCGTCATGAATATATTGTTGCTCACCAATTGAAAGCAATAAGCGCCATGACTCAGGCGATCACCAAAAACAATTATCCTGATTTAACTCAGCAAGTCTCCGATGAGGAAGCTCAAGGCAACTCTGGCATAGGAGATTTTCCTCAATTTACCATTCAGTCTATGCAATCGTCATTTCCATTGATGGTGAGCGCAGGAACAGTGCCATCGAACAAGGTGACCATTGCTGATGAAATGAAAATATTGGCACTCAGAAAGCAGGCTGCCAATGTTGATGCCTATCAGCAACTTGCAAACTCAACATCGTCTAAGTTAGGGATCATTACTTATCAAGACAAACTGCTCTCAAATGGTGTTGAGCTTGATTATATTGATGGCAGAAATTCTGCTGGAAACAATACCGCAAGAAGTATCGAGTTCAAGCTGAGTCGCTGGCAGGAGCAAGGCTTTACTGAAATAGACAATGAAGATGCTAATACCATCGTATTTACAGAAAATGGTCACAATGCGGTTGGAAAAACCCTTTTGGTGTCACCGACAGAAGGTTTAGATGCACTGATCCAAAGTAAAAATGTTTCAGACTATGCTTATTTTATCAATGCTAAACGTTACGGTGTTGGCGGGGCTAATATTTCAGCTTTACTCAGTTCGCATCATGACTTGCAAGTTTGGCCGCAGGTTACCGATGCTACAGGTTTAGAAACACTTCCAGATAATTCCTCAATGTCTGCTTTTGAGCTAACCCAAACGGTTGCCCTCAACTTTTTTGAACTAACATGTCAGACAAAGGGCACGGAGAACGAGGACTGTGGTACGGCATCGGTGCTCACTCCTAATACATCTACGGCTTATGCAGGGGTGTTTAGTTTCAACTATTCACTTGCAACTGAAGTTGAAAACGTAAATTCAATAGTCGCTGGCTATCAGTTTAATATTCCTTCTGCTCCAATTGTGTATTCTGATGAAAATCATTACATCATCGCATGGCTGTTTCATCCGTGGTTTTATCGACCTGATCAACGGGTGAGATACTTTAGAGTCGACAAAGACAAGTTGACGTTTGTCTTTGATGATATAAATGGTATTGATACAGAAATCTCTAAAATAGAAGGGAGCCCGATTCAATATTTAGGTTCTGGCTTATGGAGTCGTTCAACACGTTTTGGATTAGATTTTGTTGACATTACCATCCCTCAATCTGTTCAACGCTTTAGTTCTAAGCTTTCTACTAACATGAGCTTTTTTAACTACCAAGGCAAAATGAGAATGGGAATAGAGCGTAAAAAAGGCCAAGTGATTGAACAGAAACAACTCGGTGTTGGCTTTGAAACGCACTTAGAAATTTTAGAGTCGATCAATCACGACAAGCTAGAACAACTTATTGAAAGTAAAAAGTAGACGGTATGTCTCGTCCTAAAATACGTTGACGGTTTTAATGTAAATCCAAGAGCATTTGCTCTTGGATTTTTTTATGCACTTGGTTCGGTGTTTTCATCTCTAAACTTAAATGCGGTCTCATATCGTTGTATATCGCTATTGATTCATCGATGAGCAACTTTAATTCATCAATATTTTTACATTGATATACAAGGAACTCCTGCTTCAGTATACCATTCACCCTCTCTGCGAGTGCATTTTGATAGCAGTCATAACCATCAGTCATTGAGGGTATTATATTATTTTGCTTAAGTTTATTCTGATAAATAGCAGAGCAATATTGTAACCCTCTGTCTGAGTGATGAATTGCGTTACGTCTATAACACCTATGGCTAACAGCCATATCTAGCGCTTTAACCACGTCTGTCGCTTTCATTCCATCACTTAATTCATAGCCCATTATTTTTCGACTATAAGCATCAGTGACAAGCGAGAGATAATGCACACCATCATCACTTTCCACATAAGTGATATCACTTACCAAGACTTCTTCAGCTCTTTGTGGCGTGTAATCCTTTAACAAATTCGGATGCTTTTTCATCCAATGCTTACTGTTAGTCATTTTCCTATAACTACGCTTGGGTTGAATTAGCAGGTGTTCTTCCCTCAGATAGTCGAATAGGCCATCTCGCCCGAGCTTTATGCCTTCCTCCATAAGTTGAGGCTTCAGAAGATAGTACAGTTTCCTACCGCCTAATCGTGGCATAAATCGCCGTAACGCTAGCACCATATTTTTTACTGGAGCTAACATGATAGCCCGTTTTTTATCTCTATATTCCCTTTGATAAATTGATTGCCTCGTCATGCCAAGAAGCTTACAAGCCTTGCTTAAACTTACTTGCTTTTGTACCTGAAGGTTTCTTGCTCCTTGGCTATAAGCTTTTTTCGCAACCCTATACCATGTTCAGCATCAATAATATCGACGACTTCATTAAGTAATAGGTTACGTAACTTTTCATCCTTCAACTCTCGCTCTAAGCGCTTAATCTTTTGAGCTGGTGTTTCTTTGGCTTTAGGTGATTTAGACATGGTTATTTTCGGTGGTTGACACCAATCTAGCTTACCGTGTTTTCTCAACCATGTAAGTACTGTTGAGCGACCTTGGATACCATAGATTTTTTGAGCTTGCTTATAGGTCATATCACCTTTTTCAACAGCTGCAACAACCTGCAATTTAAAGCCTAATGAATAATCACGTTGTGTACGTTTTATATAGGTAGGATCTGGGTTTGTCATAATAAGTCCTAAATGTGTAAACACATTTCAGGACGGGACAGTAAAAACAAAAAAGGCTCTAGCCATAAACTAGAGCCTTTTTCCATTTAATCATTATTAGTGGTCGTGAGCCGCTCCCGCTCCTTTAGGGATACGGAAGTTTTCAACCAATTGTTGGATCTCTTTTGGCGCATCGCCAGTGAGCTTACATACTGTAAAGGCTACCGCGAAGTTCACTAATGCACCCACCGCACCAAAGGCATTTGGTGAGATACCGAAGAACCAGTTTTCACCCATGCCACCCAAGAACGAGGTGCCTGGAATAAACATGATCCCTTTGTGTTGGAACACATACAGCATGGTGATACCAATACCGCTACACATACCCGCAACCGCGGCTTTACCACTCATCTTCTTAGAGAAGATCCCCATCATCAAGGCCGGGAAGATACTGGATGCCGCTAGACCAAAGGCGAGCGCCACCGTCCCGGCTGCAAATCCGGGCGGATTCAGCCCCAAATAGCCAGCCACCAGAATAGAGAGCGTCATCACGATTCGCCCAGCGAGCAGTTCATTTTTCTCGGACATGTCGGGGGTTAAGACCCCCTTCATCAGATCGTGGGAAACCGATGAGGATATCGCTAATAACAGACCGGCCGCCGTAGACAATGCTGCCGCTAGACCGCCCGCTGCAACCAGTGCAATCACCCAATTAGGTAAGTTTGCAATCGCAGGGTTAGCCAGTACCATGATGTCACGGTCAACTTTGACCATTTCGTTGGTTTTAGGATCAGCGCTGTACTGTACTTTGCCGTCGTTGTTTTTATCTTCAAACTGAAGCAGTCCAGTTTTTTCCCAATCCTTAAACCATTGCGGACGCTCAGAGTAATCCATGTGCTGACCCGCTGTTGGTTCAATGGTGTTGATCAGGTTGTATCGCGCCATTGCACCTACCGCTGGTGCGACAGTGTAAAGCAGAGCAATAAACACTAACGCATAGCCGGCTGATGAACGTGCCGCTTTTACAGATGGCACGGTGAAGAAACGCATGATCACGTGTGGTAGACCCGCGGTACCAATCATCAATGACATGGTGTAAGCAAACATGTTTAAGGTGCCACCGAGGTTATCCGTGGTGTATTCCTTAAAGCCTAAATCCGTCACTACTTGATCTAACTTATCAAGAAGATAAACACCGCTACCATCCGCTAAGGTGCTACCAAGACCAAGTTGTGGAATTGGGTTACCAGTAAGTTGTAGTGAGATAAATACCGCAGGAATGGTGTAAGCGAAAATGAGTACACAGTACTGAGCGATTTGGGTGTAGGTAATGCCTTTCATGCCACCTAATACCGCATAAACCCAAACTACCATCATGCCGATGCCTAAGCCTAAACCGTAATCCACTTCAAGGAAGCGAGAGAAGGCAACGCCGACACCTTTCATTTGACCGATGATGTAAGTCAGAGAAGCAATAATTAAGCAGATCACCGCCACAATACGCGCAGTTTTCGAGTAGTATCGGTCACTGATAAACTCAGGTACGGTAAACTTACCGTGCTTACGCATGTATGGGGCAAGTAATGTTGCCAACAGTACATAACCACCGGTCCAACCCATTAAGAATACCGAGCCGCCATAGCCTAAAAAGGCAATCAGACCCGCCATTGAAATAAATGACGCGGCACTCATCCAGTCGGCGCCAATTGCCATTCCGTTTTGAATTGGGGTAACGCCACCACCTGCGACATAAAAGTCACTGGTTGAGCCGGCTCTTGCCCACCAAGCAATCGCGAAATATAGGGCAAACGAGCCAAATACGGCGATGTAGGTATACAGTTTTAATTCATCCATGATCAGCTTTCCTCTACATTATATTTTTTGTCGAGCTTATTCATTTGCGATGAATACCAAAAAATAAGTGCTACAAACACATAAATGGATCCCTGTTGTGCAAACCAGAAACCCAGCTTGTAACCACCTAGTCGGAACTCATTTAACGGCTCTACCAGCAGTAAGCCAAAGCCAAATGAGGAAACAAACCAAATGGCGAGGCAGATCAGGATCAGGCGTAAATTTTCCGCCCAGTAACTATTTTGTGTTTCCACATTGATCTCCTTTTCCTTTTTATTGTTGTAAGTAACTGAGCATAAATTTCTTAAAGGTTTTATGGTCAGGTACTCAATTTTTCAGTTAAAACCCTAACAACCAATAGGAAACAAAAATATTCAACTTTAGTCTAAGTTGGTATTTCTTCGCTCGACCCTTAGCGATTTCAATGTTAAAAACAAACACATAAGCAAAAACAAGGATGAATCATGAGCGGTGAATTGGCAGAAATTTCGACTTTTATTAAGGCAAGCAATCCGTTTGATACGCTCCCTGATGTTGTTTTGGAGCAGATGAGCAAACAGGTTCAGATCTGCTACGTACGCCAAGGCGAATCACTGCCTCCACAGGGCATTTCGACGCCGAGTTTATACATTATTCGCAAGGGAACATTATCGGTCATCAATAATGATCAGCAGCTTATTGAGAAGCTGGCTGAGGGTGATATTTGCAGTTTGTTTTGTGAAACAGGTGCTGATACAGATATTCAAGTACAAGCTGACGAAGATGTGTTGCTGTATGCCTTTGAGTTCGAAACATTATTAGAAATCTGCACTCGCTATCCATATATCGGAGAGTTTTTTACTAAACCCGCAGCCGAGCGCTTGTCGGCACAGGTGTCGAAAATTAATGAGCAGGCGGTGGTTTCTTCCACCTTAATGAACCGCGCTATTGGCGACTTTTTCAGTAGCCCTGCAATCACCATAGAAGAAACCACCAGTTTACAAGCGGCGGCTCAAACCATGACTGAGCGTAATTTCTCATCGTTATTGGTGGTTAAAGAGCAGCAATTGGTTGGAATTGTGACCGACAAAGATTTTCGACGTCGAGGTATGGCACAAGGATTGGCAATCACGGCTCCGGTATCAAAGATCATGACTACAGATGTGCAGATGATAGATGTCAATTGCAGTGCTTATGAAGCATTAATCAAAATGAACAGTCGAGGCATCCATCATTTACCCGTTAGTCAAAATGGGCAATTGGCAGGGATGGTGACTATCACTGATTTGATGAGGCAAGAAAGTTTAAGCTCAGTTAATGTATCTTCTATGATTGCCAAAGCACAGAATGTGGATGAATTGGCTCAAATTTCAGATTTATTGCCTAAGCTGCAAATTAGCATGGCAAAACTCGGCACCTCTGCTGATAACGTCGGTAAAACCATGAGTGCGATTGCCGATGCCTTTACCTGTAAGCTTATTGATTTAGCCAAAGCGCATTTGGGAAATGAACCTGTGCCGTTTGCGTGGGTCAGTGCCGGATCTCAAGCAAGGCAAGAGCAAACCGTCAGTTCCGATCAGGATAATGCCTTGATCATTGATGACAGCATGCAGGAGGCGCATCGCCCATGGTTTACTCAAATGGCGCAGTTTGTCTGCGACGGTTTAGCGCGCTGTGGCTACCCCTATTGTCCCGGTGATGTGATGGCGAGTAATGATAAATGGCGCCAAACTCAAGCGGTGTGGCATCGCTATTTTGCGCAATGGATCGATAAACCAGAGCCGAAAGCCCTCATGCATTGCAGTATCTTTTTTGATATGCGCAGCGTATATGGCAAAGAGTCTTTGCTTGCTGATATACGTCAGCAAATGCTGGAAAAAACGCGGGACAATACCTTATTTTTGGCGCACCTATCTGCAAATGCCATCAAACTCAGGCCGCCGTTAGGCTTCTTTCGAGATTTTGTGTTGACCGATAACGGCAAGCATAAAAATACGCTGGATTTAAAACACAACGGTATCGCGCCTGTGGTGGATTTAGCACGAATTTATGCCTTATCGGAAGGTATTGAAGAAGTGAATACTCTTAAACGGTTAACTCACGCCATGGGAACGTCATCATTAACTCAAGGTTCAGGAAAAAGCCTATTTTCGGCCTTTGAGTTTTTGACCATGTCGAAAGTAAAACACCAAGCCAAGCAATTGTTAGAGGGAGAAGAAACCGATTGTTTCATCTCACCCAACGCTTTATCAAAGCTGGATAGAGAGCATTTAAAAGATGCTTTTAAGGTGATTAAAGACATGCAAAGCGTGCGGCAAACCACCTACGGTTAAGGGGCTAACATGTTATTTCAACGCTGGTTTGGACTCAATGCTCTGCGAGAGCGTCAATATAAAAAAGCGCCTGAAGGTCCACTAAAATCCTTTTTATCTACGCCGTTTCCCGACCCTAAAACTCCAATAAAAGACGTACAGTTATTGGCGTTGGATTTTGAAACCACAGGGCTGAATCCTAAAAAAGATCATATATTATCTGTGGGTTGTACCCCTATGCATCATGGTGTCATTCACCTTGCGAATAGTTTACATACTGTTGTGAATCACAATATCGAGCTTGAGCGAGAAAATGTACAAATTCATCAAATTACCGATACTGAGCAAGCTCAAGGTCAGCCATTGGAGCAAGTAGTAGAACAGTTATTAACGCAATTGGCGGGAAGAGTGATGCTGGTTCACTTTGCGCATATTGAGCGCAGTTTTTTGCAGCAGGCTTGCTTGCAGTTATATGGCATGTCTCCGGTATTTCCCATTATCGATACCCTACAAATTGCCAAACGCCGCTTTGATTTGAGTGATACGGCGTATGATCCGTCTCGGTTAAGATTGGTCAACTTACGGCAAGAATACGGCTTGCCACCCCACTTTGAACACAATGCCCTTAACGACGCGATAGCCACAGGGGAGTTGTTGTTGGCACAGTTGTCCCGATTGGAACAGGGCATGGGTACAAAATTAAAGACATTGCTGTGTTAGCCGCTCTTCAGCAGAGCACTGGTTTTAAACTGTTTGCTGAGCTTGAGTAATAAAGTCTTTGAGGTAATTAATGTTTTTATCGTCTTTACGGATCCCGATATGTATTTGTTTGTGGATCCCATCTTCACCAAAGCGCAGGCTTTTGATTGGCATTGATTTAGAATACTCATCAATTAACCAACCTGGAAGTGCACAAACGCCACGACCAGCGGCCACCATTTGCAACATGATCTCTGTCGTTTCAATGGTTTTATGCTGTTTAACCGTGCTCTTTGCTGGTCTTAAAAATTGGGTGTAGATATCTAAACGGTCTGGTTCAACAGGGTAGCTAAATAGCACTTGGTCGCTTAATTGCTCTGGTGTAATACACTCTTGAATCGCAAGTGGATGGTCGCTAGAAACCACCAGTTTATGCTCATATTCAAAGACGGGTATGTATTGTACTTTAGGAGTAAACAAAGGGTCGGGGGTGATAATAACGTCAATTTCAAAATTGTGCAGTGCGCCAAGTGCCCCAAATTGGAATTCTTGCTTAACATCAATATCAACATCAGGCCATTGTGAAAGGTAGGGTTCAATGACTTTTAATAGCCACTGATAACAAGGATGGCACTCCATACCAATTCTTAATATCCCTATTTCGCCTTTAGCGATTTGATTTAGTAGCAGTTCAGTATGTGCGAATTGTGGTAACACCCGATTCGCTAGTGATTGAATACGCTCTCCAGCCGCGGTAAGCCTGAGCTTTCGTCCCTCTTTTTCCCATATATTGGTATCAATTTGGCTCTCTAGTTTTTTGATGCTGTGGCTGAGGGCGGATTGAGATAAATGCAGGGCGTTAGCTGCCTTGGTTAGGGTTCCATGTTCTTTAATTGCGGTCAGTATTTCTAAGTGAACTCTTTCTAACACCCGTTATCTCCACTTTCCTTTGGATCAGATCAGAAAGCCATGATGCCACAGAGTTGCTATTCACTTATAGTGCATAAATAAATTGTTTTCAAAATTCACTATTTTGAGAGAAGGGACCTGTTAGGGTTTCTTCTCTCAACCAAAGGCAAGGTTATGTCGATAACTCTTTGCGAACAATTTCAGCCCCTGCACTTAATGCATTGAGCTTGCCCCTTGCGACTTGACGAGGCAAAGGAGCCATGCCGCAATTCGTGCAAGGGTAGAGTTTGTCGGCATCTACATACTTGAGTGCTTGCCTGAGTGTTTCGGCGACTTGCTCAGGTGTTTCAACCGTATTGCTTGCAACATCAATGGCTCCGACCATAACTTTTTTACCACGAACTAATTCAATCAGTTCGATAGGGACATGTGAGTGCTGACATTCTAGAGAAATAATATCGATATTGGATTTTTGTAATTTTGGAAAGATTTCCTCATATTGTCGCCACTCAGAGCCGAGGGTTTTCTTCCAGTCGGTGTTGGCCTTTATGCCATAGCCATAACAAATGTGTACGGCGGTTTCGCATTTTAGACCTTCGATAGCGCGTTCTAGACAAGCAATACCCCAGTCGTTGACGTCATCAAAGAAGACATTAAACGCAGGTTCATCGAATTGGATAATATCCACGCCAGCGGCTTCGAGTTCTTTGGCTTCTTGGTTGAGAATTTTGGCAAACTCCCACGCCAGCTTTTCACGGCTTTTATAATGATCGTCATATAAGGTGTCTATCATGGTCATTGGGCCAGGCAGAGCCCACTTTATTGGTTGCTGGGTTTGTTGGCGTAAGAAAGCGGCATCTTTAACAAACACCGATTTAGGGCGACTTACGGGACCGACAACCGTGGGAACGCTGGCATCGTAACGGTCTCTGATTTTTACGGTTTTACGGTTTTCGAAATCAACGCCATCTAGGTGCTCAATAAAAGTGGTGACGAAGTGTTGGCGAGTTTGCTCACCATCGCTGACGATATCAATCCCCGCGATTTGCTGTTCTTGCAGGGATACTTTCAGTGCATCTTGCTTCCCTGCGAGTAATTCTTCACCTTGCATTTTCCATGGTGACCAAAGGACTTCAGGCTGTGCTAGCCAAGAAGGTTTAGGCAGGCTGCCTGCCGTTGATGTCGGTAATAGTGTTTTCATATTCTGTGTCACAGTTTGTTGTTATGGCTCAGGCGTAATTGGCAGACCATTGCTCAAGAATGGTTTGGTAAGGTTTGATGAAGTATTCTTCAGCAAATTTTCCTTGTTTTGTCGCCAACAGACTGCGCTCTTCTCGGTCATAGACGATTTGAGTTAATGAATGATCCAAATTTTGCAAATTCGGTTGGTAGCATTTACCTGCGGCGGCATTGGCGTTGTAAATTTCTGGACGATAAATTTTTTGGAAGGTTTCCATGGTGCTGATGGTACTTATCAGCTCAAGATTGGTGTAATCGTTGAGAAGATCACCGAAGAAATAAAAGGCCAAAGGTGCAACACTATTAGGAGGCATAAAGTAACGTACTTGTAAGCTCATTTTTTTGAAGTACTGCTCGGTTAGAGAAGACTCATTGGGCAGATATTCATATCCCAATACCGGGTGCTGATTTTCGGTTTGGTGATAGATCTTATTATCCGAAACACTCAAGCAAATCACAGGTGGCTTTTTAAAGTGTGCTTGATAGATCTCTGATGCGACAAAATGCTGAAATAACTTGCCGTGGAGATCACCAAAATTATCAGGAATGGTAAATGATGGTTTATCTTTGTTGTGATTTAACAGCAACACACTGAAATCATAATCACGCACATAAGAAGAAAAATTATTGCCAACAATCCCTTCGATTCGCTGATTGGTTTTATGATCAACAATATAGGTTTTTAGCACTTCGATGGATGGAAAGCTGTGGCCTTGACCTTCGACATCCACATCAACAGAAATAATCTCAAGTTCAACAGAATAACGGTTACCTTTAGGGTTATCCCAGTGTGCAAGTGCGTTAAAGCTGTTATCTATCATAGTTAACGCATTACGCAAATTTTGTTGGCGTTGCTCTCCTCTCGCCAAATTCGCAAAATTGGTGGTGATCCTTGTACTATCGGACGGATGGTAATTTTCGTCGAGAGAGCTGCTGTTAATTGAGAAGGTAAAGCGTTTTTCCATGATTATTGGGTACCCTAGTTATTGAGGTTTGGTTTTACTCTTTTTGGATTTTCCATTGAACATTAGAGCACAGCCTATGAGGCTTCCTTGTAGACCGTTCTTCTATAATGGCTTTGTATGCTACTACTAATCATATTTGTGTTGATTTTTAGAGCAGAAACTATGTTATACGCGGAATGAAAAATGAAAAACAATGGTATTTATTCATATAAACATGAAATTTATTCATATTTATATGAATAAATAATGTGCCCTACTTCTCAATAACTCCCAAAATTTAGACTTAGGTCTAATGGTCATTTCTTTTAAAAATCTCTAACTTGGACAGCAATCAGATACCTTGGCTGGCCTATGCTTGCAGTATCGAACTTAAATATGTCTATCCACAACGCCAACGGATGCGTAGAAGAATTTTTATGGAGAAGTAACATGACCAACTCAGATAAGCGCGAGATGTTTTATCCAAGCCAAGAAGTCATCGAGCAAGCGAATGTCAGTGAATATGAAAAGTTGTATCAATATTCGGTGGAAAATCGAGAGGCTTTTTGGGCTGAGCAAGCGGAAACGTTAAGTTGGTATAAAAAATGGGATAGCGTGCTGGATGAGTCCAATGCGCCTATGTATAAGTGGTTCGATGGTGGCGAAATTAACATTGTTCACAACGCCATTGATCGCCATTTGGATAATGCCAATCGCAACAAAATGGCGATTATCTGGGAAGGTGAAAACGGCGAAAAGCGAAACTTTTCTTACAATGGCTTGAACCGTGAAGTCTGCCAATTTGCCAATGTGCTAAAAAGCATGGGTGTTGAAAAAGGCGATATTGTTACCATCTATATGCCGCAAATTCCTGAGTTGGTGTTCGCCATGTTGGCGTGTGCCAAAATAGGCGCCGTTCATTCTGTCGTTTATGGTGGCTTCAGTACTGAAGCCCTAGCTCAGCGTATTGATGATGCCCACTCAAGAGTCTTGATCACTGCCGACGGTGGCTCTCGTCGTGGTAAGAAAATCAATCTAAAAGCCATCGCCGATGATGCGATGAAGCGTACACCGAGCATCGAAGTTTGTATCTGCGTGAAGAACAATAACCTTGATGTTGAAATGGAGCCGACGCGTGACTTCTGGCTTCACGATTTACTTGCTCTGCCAATTGCCGGTTCTAAGTGTGAAACAGAGCAAACCAGTGCTGAAGATCCGTTGTTTATCTTGTATACCTCGGGCACTACAGGTAAGCCAAAAGGCATGCTGCATACTCACGGCGGTTATGCAGTGTATACCTCAACCACTCATCGCATGGCGTTTGATATTAAGCCACAAGACCGTTGGTGGTGTGCGGCCGATCCGGGCTGGATCACTGGTCACAGTTATATTGTCTATGGGCCATTGATTAATGGCGCGACGATTATGTTATACGATGGTGCACCAAACTATCCGTATCCAAATCGCTGGTGGCAGATTATTGAAAACTATGGCATCAACATTCTTTATACCTCGCCTACGGCGATTCGTGGATTAATGCGCTTTGGTGATCGTTGGCCGAAAAAGCATGATCTTTCAAGTTTAAGGCTGCTCGGTAGTGTTGGGGAGCCCATTAACCCAGAAGCATGGCGTTGGTATCACGAAGTGATTGGTAGTGGTAAATGCCCGATCATTGATACTTGGTGGCAGACCGAAACAGGTGGTTTCATGATTTGTCCACTACCAATTACGCCACTAAAACCGGGATCAGCGACTAAGCCGTTCTTTGGTAATGAAGTGGAAATTGTTAATGATGATGGTGAACCTGCTGCACCAAATGAAGAAGGGAAACTGATCATCAAAAACCCATGGCCGGGGATGGCGCGTACCGTATTTAAGGATGATCAACGTTATAAAGATTTATATTGGAGCCAAAAGGACGGTCAGTGGCGTTATTTAGCCGGTGACAGTGCTAAAAAAGATGAAGATGGCTACGTGTGGGTCATTGGTCGTATTGATGAAGTGCTTAAAGTCAGTGGTTATCGCTTGGGTACCGCAGAAATTGAAAGTGCACTTGTTTGTCATCCAGCGGTTACAGAAGCGGCAGCGATAGGCTTACCACACGAGCTCAAAGGCAATGCGATTCATGTGTATGTGACGTTGAAAGAGGGCGTGGTTGGTAATCAAGATTTGATTAATGAACTTAAAGAACACGTTGGTCATGAGATGGGTAAAATCGCCACGCCAGAAGACGTGCAATTTGTTGATGCTCTGCCTAAAACTCGTTCTGGTAAAATCATGCGCCGCGTCTTAAAAGCGCGTGCACTTGGGCAGGATGAAGGTGATTTAAGTACCTTAGAAGAGTAGTTTTTCTAGTACTGTTTTTTATGAGGTAAATCTCCCTGTACCTCTTCTATATTGCCGCCAAACTATTTGGCGGTTTTTTGTTGGGCAGGTTAACTGCCATCTTTATGCAACATCTTATTTATGTATTGTCGGTCCTTTCTTGGAATATTGGCTAAATAGCCTCCAAGCTGATCAATCGTTAGCGCTATGCCTGATGTAGAGTGAAAGGGAGGATTTGCAAAATGCTGCTCAATTTTGGGAAGCAGGCATTTCAGCGTGTATAAGGTATGGCGAGTACAGTCACTTCGGTTATACCAAGCTTGGAACCCTGTACTTAAGGTGTTCAGTGGATATGGGTATTCATTATTCTTAGGATCTACGATGAAAATGGCATCTTTGGTGATCACGGCCAGAACGGCGTGATCTCTCCTTGGCCATCCTCTATGGGTCAAAGTGACAGGAATTAACAAAGCATTGCAACCACTTTGAGGATAATCATGCTGATGGATCTGCCGCATAGCATCAAGCAGATGCTTTTGTTCTAGCTTAACTTGACGGCTGACTTTGCAATGTTTCAAATTATTTTCAGTGACCCAAGTTTCAACCGCAGGGTAGTGTTCACAATATGTAATTTGACCTTTTCTATTTACGATAGCGGGATCTATATTTTGTGTCGGATTGGCCTCACTTTTCGTCGAGGCTAGCAATGGTATATTATCTGAGACGTTTAAAAAATCCCCTATATCTTCATCCTCATCCTCTCTATCTACCTTTGCAACGGTCGGAATTTGTGGCTTGCCATGACTGGAACTTAGTTGTGGTGGGCGTGTGTCATGACTTTCAGGAAGAGCAGGCCGACCTTTAAAAAAGTGACAATAGCCATAACCCGCATCGGCTTGCATATGAGGTGTTGGTTTCCACTTTTCAAATAAGGCTGCCTCAATGTGTTTTCTGACACGTCGACGTTCACAAAACTGAAAAAATGAGCGACTGTGTTCTACTTTTACTTGCCAGTTGTGGGCTCTAAATTTTACGTTGAAAACGACGTCAGTTTTGTCATGTGTTGAATTTGAGAAGCGGACATGCAGTTTTGCTATTTGTTCAGTTTGTGTCGGGCGTAAATCGGCACTAATAGGGGTTAAGGTGCGTTGCCTTACATCCCAAGTACATGAAGGCGGCTGCTCTATAGGATTTGGTGTGATCGGTGGCATAAAAAAACGTCTGTGTTACTCGTGAAACAATGATCAAAGGTATAAGGTTGCCGAGTTATACACCAAACTTAAGTCTACTGAATATAAAGCTGTACAATAATTCATTTGGGGTTCATTTATGGAATGGCTGAACGGTAAGAGGTTTAAGCTCCCCTTTGGCCTCTAACTTGGTATAGTTACAGGATAAATGGTTGATTTACGTTTGGCGTTATGTCCGAAAAAAATGTTCCAGTGGTTAAACTGGTTCCTGAAGAGGCTTTATTAGAGCCGTTGCCTGAACACGTTAAAAAGCGCTTTGAACAAGCGTTAGCTCTGATGCATGATGAATCAAATTCGCTTGCATCATGGGAACAGATAGCCACAAAAAGTGCGATTTCTCCTTTTCACTTTCATCGCCAGTTTAGTCGCTTATTTAATGAAACACCTGGACAATATTTAAGTCGACATCGTTTGCAAATGGCGGTCAACTTATTGTTTCGTGAACAATGCGGAACGGTAACAGAAATCGCTCAGCAATGCGGTTTTTCGTCTTCTCAAGCGTTAGGCAAAGCCCTTAAAAAGAGCCTAGGGGTAACGGCCAAACAAGTTCGAAAAATGGCGGCTGAATTTACACCCACTCAAAGTGCTGAATTTATCGCTAAGCTTGCCCATCCTGGGAAACAACACTCTCTAGAAACTGAGCTCGCTAAGTCGATTAAAGCGGAATTAATTTGGTATCCCAAACGTTCCATGAAAAAACTCTATCTTGCCGATTTAAACTGGGATTCCGTTATCGAGCACTTTGGAACTAAAGTTACTCGGTTGTTAGGGGCGACGCCCGTCAGCCAACTGGATAACGCATGGCATCAAATCGAATACGTGATAGGAGATTGGACAAGGAACGAAGCAGAGCACGATTTTGTCCTTCCCGAAGGACACTACTTGTGTATTGAAGTCCTTTTTAGCACCGATGTGGCCTACAGTGCTGCTCTTGAAGCGTTATTTGCAATTGCTGAGCAACAAGAGTTACAGATTGATGAGCATGCTTTTTTTGTCGAGATGGTACGAGAGATTGATTCGTCTCAATTAGGAGCAGTGACATTTTCGTTTCAGTTGCCCATTGTCAAAGATTAATTGTGACTTCTACAGATTTTATAGGCAGTTAACCTCAGCTCTGTATAACGAAATCAATTAGGTTCTGAAGTTAAATATGAACCTTAAATTTTTATCTACAGTGTTGCTAACTATGTGAAGTTCAAGGCAGAACAGTTCGTAACAGCCTGTCTATTTCGGGCTGTTCTAACACAGAAATACGCATAAGTAATAGTGTTGTAGAGGTTGATTTATGCAGAGCTGAGGTTAGTTTATGCGTGTGAAGTCTCAATCTGAGATTAGCATCATGGTTTTTTCTTCTCCCTAAGATTAAGTTTCATAGAAAAATTTAATACTTAGGTGGTGATCATGCCGTTAACCTCCAATTCATCAATATCTTCTAATCGTGAATCGAAATGGACTTACCAAGATTTTACTTGGGTGCTGTCTTTATTTGGTACGGCGGTTGGCGCAGGGATCTTGTTTTTGCCAATCAAGGCAGGTGTTGGTGGATTCTGGCCATTGGTTATTTTAGCGGTAATTGCTGCTCCGATGACGTGGTTTGCACACAAAAGCCTCGCGCGGTTTGTATTGTCAGCGAAAAATCAACAAGCCGATATCACTGATACGGCTGAAGAGCATTTTGGTAAAACGGGGGCAAACCTAATTACCTTGGCGTATTTTTTTTCCATTTTTCCCGTTGTATTAATTTATGGGGTGGGCATTACCAACACAGTAGATTCTTTTATGGTGCATCAATTAGGTGTGATGTCCATTCCCCGCTGGCTGTTGTCAGGTACTTTAGTACTGGCTATGACAGGAGGGGTGGTATTTGGTAAAGAGCTGATGTTAAAAGCCACAATGGCTATGGTATATCCTCTCGTATTTGTGTTGCTCGCGTTATCGATATATCTGATCCCAGAGTGGAATACCTCAATGATGGAAGTCACGCCTGATTGGAGTGCTATGCCGAGTGTCATTTGGTTAGCGATCCCTGTGATTGTGTTTTCGTTTAATCACAGCTCCATGATCAGTCAGTTCTCTAAAGAACAACGGGTTATTCATGGGGACAAAGCGGTGACAAAAACCGACAAAGTAACTGGTGGAGCCGCAATCATGTTGATGGGATTTGTGATGTTCTTTGTATTCTCGGTTGTGCTTTCTTTATCCCCTGAGCAACTTGCTGAAGCAAAAGTGAAAAACATCAGTGTGTTGTCTTATTTGGCAAATGTACATCAATCACCGCTCATTTCATGGTTTGGTCCTTTGGTGGCGTTTACGGCAATTACTTCTAGTTATTTTGGGCATTTTCTTGGTGCTCATGAGGGCTTGGTTGGTTTGGTAAAGTCTCGAACTGAATTGTCTGTAGCCACTATCGAAAAAACGTCACTAGGCGTTATTGTGATCGTGACTTGGATCGTCGCCGTTATTAACCCCAGCATCTTGGGAATGATTGAAACCATGGGGGCGCCAATGATAACGGCGATTTTATTCCTGATGCCAGTATTTGCGATGAACAAAGTACCTGCTATGGCCAAGTATAAAACGTCCGTTCCAGTCCAAGTATTTACCGTTATTTGCGGTCTTGCCGCTATGACATCCGTGATCTATAGCGCATTGCATTAAGCGTCTGTTCGTTGATATTGGCGAGTCTAAGTGACTCGCTTTTTTATATCCGTTACAAAAAAAACGATAATCGTGATGGTTTTGTGAATATTTCGACACTGGTAAGTGAAGTTTAACGCCCAAACTCTGCTCTAGATATCCAAACCTTGATCTGGAGATAGAAAAATGAACCTTAAAACCCTAGTTAAATCGATGATGTTAACCGCAGCGGTATCTTTACCTGCGACGGCGGCCCAGCTTGAAATTTCAGTAACTAACCTGACTCATGGTAATCACTTTACGCCGATTTTAGTAGCGGCACACGGCGCTGACACTTCTTTGTTTAAAGCCGGTGAAAAGGCATCGCCAGAATTACAAAAAATGGCAGAAGGTGGCGCTATTGATGATCTCGTCACTTTAGTTGAAGGCGCGAATGGCGTGACCGTAAAAAATCCTGCTAACGGGTTGTTAGCACCGTCGGCTAAAACCGATAAATTCTCCTTTGATACGGGCGACAGAAAATACCTTTCTGTTGTTGCGATGATCTTACCAACCAACGATGCCTTTATTGGTTTAAGCAATTGGAAAATACCAACAGAAAAAGGCACCTATACCTTGAACCTTAATGGTTATGACGCGGGAACGGAAGACAATAATGAGCTATTAACTCCTGAATCAGGTGCTCCTGGTGTGCTTGGTATTCCAGCGGCTCCAGGCAAAGATGCGGGGACTGGTGGCACTGGTGTTGTCGATGGTGCGAGCAACGATAAAGTTCATATTCACCCTGGTGTGCTTGGCGATACAGATAAATCTGGTGGAATGAGCGATTTGGATAGTCGAGTTCACCGCTGGTTAAACCCTGTTGCCCGCGTTGTTGTTACAGTGAAATAAAGGGAGCCTAATTATGAAAATGCAATTTTCTAAAACGTTAGGAGGTATGGCGATTTTAGCCAGTACCTTAGTACTCACAGGCTGCCCGAGTGATAGTAAAGATTCGGATAATAAACCTACTGAGCCACCAAAGGTGAAGCAGGAATATAAGGTTACAGTAACGAACTTAACCGCGAATCAGCCATTTTCTCCAGTAACGGTGGTGGCGCATCAGGCGAATTACCCTCAATTTGTAGCAGGACAGCCAGCGTCAAACGCCCTTGAGCGTTTGGCAGAAGCGGGTAACAACAGTGGCTTTAGTAGTGAAAAAGGCGTCGACAAAGTCGAGTCTGGATCTGGTGAATTGTTCCCAGGTAACAAAGCGGCTGTTTCTATCAGTTTGGATGCCGACAAGCTTTCTCGAATTAGCGTATTGGCGATGCCAGTAAACACCAATGATGCATTTGTGGGATTATCGAATGTGAACCTTGCTAACTTAGCAGTAGGTCAAACGGTAAGCTTTAGAGGCAACATTTATGATGCTGGCACTGAGGCAAATACCGAAACTAAGTCTACGGTTCCCGGTCCTGCTGGTGGTGGTCAAGGTTATAATCCTGAGCGTGATGACATTAATAAAGTTCATATTCATCCGGGCGTAATTTCAGCTGACGATGGCTTGACTGGATCAACGCTATCAGCATCGCATCGCTTTGATAATCCAGGTATGAGTGTGGTGATTGAGCGAGTAAAATAATCCCCATACAAGCGTGCAGCACACAAGTTTGAACTTGGTGCTGCCATTTCTTTTTGAAATCTTTTTTTGAGTACTCGGGTCAATATAGTCACAGTGACTCACTTGGAGCCTAAAGTTGTAATCCTCCATTTGAGATCGTGATAGAAAGACACCACCGAGGAACTCGATGTGAAATCAATATCTGCACATATTAACGAGACTAACCCTAAACGTATTTTGTTAGTGGAAGCGGATCATGAGTTATCCAGTCTTATTCAATTGAATTTACAGAGTCTCAACTTGGAGGTAGTGCAGTGCTCAAACCTATCTGAAGCCAAGCACCATGTGAATACTCAAGATTTTGATTTGGTATTAATGGAACGTCAGTTGCCAGATGGTGAAGGTCTTATGTTGTGTATGCAGCTTTTAGAGCAACAAAAAGAAATTCCCATTATGTTTCTAACCAATAAAGGCAGCGAAGCGGATATTGTATTGGGACTTGAGTCAGGTGCTGATGATTATCTCGTAAAGCCTTTTAGCGTGCTGGAGCTGAGAGCCAGAGTGAAAGTGTTATTGAGACGTTTCACCAAAAGTAAGCCAACAAATGATAGCTATATCCAATTTGCAGATATGTTTATCAATACCGATACCCGTGAAGTTATCACCAAAGATCAAACGATTAACTTAACCGCGACAGAATTTGATTTATTGTCGTATCTTGCTCAGCATCCACAAAAGGTCTTCAGTCGCATGCAGTTATTAGAAGCGGTATGGGGCTACAGTTATTCTGGTTATGAGCATACGGTTAACAGCCACATCAACCGACTGCGCGCCAAATTATCCAATTATTTTAATGATGACATAGTGAAAACAGTGTGGGGCGTGGGTTACAAATTTACTCCACCACAAGTACAAGCGGCCTAAATCACTCATGTTATCACTGTATTTGTTACATCAGTGTTTCTTCTTTGGTTGGTGAATATGATTATTTTGTATGATAAATAGTGAATGCATGATAAAGTTTACAACCAAAATTTACACAAAAGCGTAACTGTAATAGTATTTGCACGCTATGTTATAATGTAACTTTTTGGTGTTGGAAAATATGAAGTACTCCTGCCTTATTTCCACTTCATTGAGTTTACTTTTAACCTCATTTAAATAAAAACAACCTTAACGAGCTACGCCTACCATTATGAAAATTAAAGGAAAGTTAGCGCTGCTGGCTTTGTTGACTTTACCTGTTGCGAGCCCTTCGTTTGCAACAGCAGTCAAACAAACCAAAGGCGATTTTGAAGATAAGTTCCGTCAATTAGATGAAGTCCTACCTACTCCGAACGTATATCGAAGTGCAGCAGGTGAACCAGGAGAGCAATACTGGCAGCAAAAGGTCGACTACGAAATCAAGGTATCACTTGATGAAAAGAAGCGCCGTATTACCGCTAGCGAAGTGATCACTTACCACAATAACTCTCCTTATAAACTGAAATACCTGTGGGTGCAGTTAGATCAAAATATCTTCAAAAAAGATTCCATTGCCAATGCTGCAAGTAACTTTGGTGGTGTCGGTCGTCGTGGCCCGTATACCAAAGCCGGTGATGCTAAAACACCAGCAAAACTCAGCTTGGGCGAACTGCGTCGTCAGCAATATATGGATGACGTTAAACTGGGTTACGATATCCAAGCAGTAAAAGATGAAGACGGACAAGCGTTAAAATTTACCATTGTGGGTACGCAAATGCGTATCGATCTGCCTAAGCCACTAAAGTCCGGCTCTAATGTTGAGTTTCAAATCGACTTTGCCTTTAACATCAATGAAGTAGCGTCTGTTTCTGGTCGTTCAGGCTATGAACATTTCCCTGATGATGCACGAGAAGGCGGCAATGATATCTACCTTCTCGCACAGTGGTTCCCACGTTTACACGCCTTTACCGACTACGAAGCTTGGACTAATAAAGAATTCTTAGGCCGTGGTGAATTCACCTTAGAATTTGGTGATTATGAAGTCGAAATCGACGTACCTGCGGATCATATCGTCAGTGCTACAGGGGTACTTGATAACCCTAAAGACGTGCTAACGAAAACTCAGCGCAAGCGCTTAGAGCAAGCAAGAACGGCCAAACGTCCAGTATTTGTTGTTACCGAAGAAGAAGCGTTAGAAAACGAAAAAGCGGGTACAGATAAGCGTAAAACGTGGAAATTTAAAGCCGAAAACGTGCGCGACTTTGCGTGGGGTTCATCACGTAAGTTTATGTGGGATGCCAAAGGCTATCAGCAAGGCGGTGATGAAATGCCGTTTGTAATGGCGATGTCATTCTACCCTAAAGAAGGTGGTGACTTGTGGAAGAAGTACTCGACAGAATCTGTGGTTCACACCATGGAAGTGTATTCGCGCTTCTCATTTGATTACCCATACCCAACGGCACAGTCTGTTAATGGCCCTGTCGGTGGTATGGAATACCCAATGATCACCTTTAACGGTCCTCGTACTGAGCTACAAGACGATGGTTCTCGTACCTATTCACAAGCGGAAAAACGTTACCTAATTGGTGTTGTGATCCACGAAGTGGGTCACATTTATTTCCCGATGATTGTGAACTCAGATGAGCGCCAATGGACATGGATGGATGAAGGCCTTAACAGCTTCCTTGATGGCGTTGCCGGTCGTGAGTGGGATCCAAATATCCCTTGGGGCGTAGAACCAAGAGACATTGTCGGTTACATGAAGTCTGAAAACCAAGTGCCAATCATGACTCAGTCTGACAGTGTATTACGCTTAGGCCCTAATGCTTATACCAAGCCTGCGGCGGCGTTGAATATTTTGCGTGAAGTGATCTTAGGCCGAGAGTTGTTCGATTTTGCCTTTAAGGAATATTCTGAGCGCTGGCGTTTTAAGCGTCCAACCCCATCGGATTTCTTCCGTACCATGGAAGAAGCGTCGGGCGTTGATTTAGATTGGTTCTGGCGTGGTTGGTTTTTCAGCACAGATCATGTCGATATCTCGCTGGATAAGGTATATCAGATGCGTTTGGATACGCACAATCCAGATATTGATTATGGGCGTTTGCGTCAAATTGAGTTAGATAAGCCGACCTCTTATTTTGTTGAGCGCAATAAAGCAGAAGGCAAAACCTTGTGGATCGATAGAAATCCTGATGTTCGTGATTTCTACGATGACAATGACCGCTTTACAGTAACCAACAAAGAGCGTAATAAATATCAAAAATTCTTAAAAGAGTTAGAGCCTTGGGAGCGTAAAACCCTAGAGCGCGCGCTTAAAGAAGACAAAAACTATTATGTGTTGGAGTTTTCTAATATCGGCGGCTTAGTCATGCCAATCCTATTAGAGCTGACTTATGCTGACGGCAGTGTGGAAGAGCAGTATGTTCCTGCGGAAATCTGGCGTCGTACCCCTAAGCAAGTGCGTAAGTTGATTGTTACCGATAAAAATAAACAGCTTGTTAGTGTTAGTGTTGACCCACATTGGGAAACGGCTGACGTAGATATGGAAAACAACCATTATCCACGTCGTATCATTCCATCACGTGTTGAAGCCTATAAGAAGAAAAAATCTTCAGACAAGGTTCGCCGCGATATTATGCAAGACATTAAAACAGAGTTAAAAACAGATAAAAAAGATGACGATAAAACGTCTGGATCAAAAGAGGAGAAATAATGGCTCGTAGTTTGCCACTATTGTTTCTGGTATTTTTGATGATGCTGGCAAGCCCTGTGCTTGCCCATCAACAAAAAGCCGCCGAAACGACGGTGCTATTTAATAAGCGCACCCAGTTAATCGAAGTGATGCATCGTTTTTATTTACATGACACTGAGCACGCGGTTCAGGACTTATTTGATAAAAATGCCGATATCATCAGTTCCAAAAAAACGCAGCAGCAGTTTGCTGATTATGTTGCTAAGCAGTTTTTTGCTCGTACCCTCCAAGACAAGTCATTAACACTTAATAATGTGGGGTATGAAGTCGAAGGTAAGTTTTTTTGGGTTTATCAAGAAGTCACACTCCCGAAAAACCTACAAGGTATTAAATTGTATAACGGCTCGCTTCGAGAGCTCTGGCCGACACAAATCAATATGGTGAATATTGAAGGTAAGGGCAAAGTGCGAACGTTGTATTTTTCGAAAAATAAAGACTGGTTAGTTGCCAGATTCTAACTTCTTGTCATGACCATATCGGCTTTGATGTGGTCATATTCCTAATTTCTTTTCTTTTTCACTCCTTTATTACTCCTTGTCAAAAAAGACAAAATTGTAACCCCAAAAATACTTGCTACCCTTTATATAAGACCAAATCGCCAATGTTGCGATCAGACAAGGAGAGTTCTGAGATGCCAGAAGTATTAAGCGCACCAGCGAATGTATGGATGGATAGGCCACCTGTTGGAGATTCAAGTGCTCATCGAGATGATATTTATGAGATGCAAAAAAAGCTGAAAAAGAATGGTAAGCAGAATGTCATCAATAATATTAATCAGCAGGCTCAACTCCATGTTCAAGAGCATATGGCGGCATTGCAAGACGTCGAAGGAACCGACAAATGGGCAACAGATTATCAATTAGCTCAGCAGGGTGATTCGGTATTGTCAGGCGGTGTTGCTGTTTTGTATACCTTTATGAGCTTATTGTCTGAGTTGGCTAACGGTAAATATATGCAAATGCAAGAAAAAGCCAAAGTGTCTCGGGACGCACAGGATAAGGCTAATGAGGTGAATGAGCAGATTGCCGATGTGTCTAAGCAGGGGGACAAAGGTTCGGATGCCCTTCCGAGTGATGTGATTCAGTATATGAAAGACAATGACATTGAAATTGATGGTAAAGATATTGATGATTACTTGGGACATAATGAGGGTAAGAAGCTTGATAAAGGTAGTTTAGAAGCCGTTAAAGATGCTCTTGAGAATGTCTCTAATCGAGCTTCGGATTTTGTATCCCAGTCGCAGTTGCAACTGCAGAAAATTATGCAAACCTATAACGTGACGGTGAGCTTGATCAACAGTATGCAGACCATGCTGCAAGAGATGAACAAATCGATTGCTCAGAATATTCGTTAAACCTTAAAGGAGAATATAGTGGGTATTGAAGGTGTTCCTTTATCAGCTATACATCAACTGGATCCCAAGATGCACTACGGTGCTCTCCAGGGCGTCCAAGATTTAGTGAAGAAGAAAAAAAGTCAGAAAGTGTCTGAGGCGATGAACAGCCTCATCAATGAGCATATCTCAGAGCACACAGAACATTTACAAGATGTGGATGGAATGGATAAGTGGTCAGTCGACCAACAATTAGCCCAGCAAGGTGACTCAGTGCTTTCTGGCGGGATAGCAGTGCTTTACTTATTCATGAATCTACTTTCTGAGTTGGCCAATGATAAGTATCTTCAAATGCAACAAAAGGCAAAAGTCTCTCGAGATGCGCAGGATAAAGCCAATGAGGTCAATGAGAAAATTGCTGATGTGTCCAAGCAAGGAGATAAAGGCTCAGCCGAGTTACCCGATGACGTTATCACTTATATGAGAGATAACGGTGTAAAAGTAGACGGTAAGTCCATCGATGAGTATCTCACTCATACCGATCCTGATTTTAGCTATAAAGTTACCATTCCAGCATCAAGTATTAAGCAATCGCCGGGTATGAAATTACCCAATGGTCAGCCGTATAAAGCGCCTGAATTTCATATCAGTATCAAGCCAAATGGTGATGTCTATTTTGATAAAGGCACCAAGCCTTACCCATATCAAGATTACAGTGGTAAGGCTAGTGCTCCTCTTACGCCATATACTATTTCAGGTAACACCATTACGTTTCATAATTTTAAAGTCATGGATACAGGAGGAGAAGAAGTAGTCGGGTATTTGAATTTTTCAGGCACTATTCCCTCAGAGCCTGGTCAGCCACCCATTCCTCACGTCAAACTCAATAAAGGTCAGTTAGAAGCCGTTAAAGATGCACTCGAAAACGTCTCTAATCGAGCGTCAGATTTTGTATCTCAGGCACAGTTGCAACTGCAAAAAATCATGCAGACTTATAACGTGACTGTCAGCTTAATCAATAGCATGCAAACCATGCTACAAGAAATGAATAAATCCATTGCCCAAAATATTCGTTAAATAGTGAAAAGGAGTTTCCGATGGGAATAGAGGTAATGCAACCGCAAATTCCTGTGCACCACCAATTAGACCCCAAGCAACACTATGGTGCGTTACAAGGAGTTCAAGACTTAGTGGCGAAGAGAAAAAGCCAAAAGATGTCAAAAGCGATGGATAGCATTATCAGCGATCACATCGAACAACATACTGAGCAATTGCAAGATGTTGATGGCATGGATAAGTGGTCGGTAGATGAGCAGTTGGCTCAGCAAGGAGACTCTGTGTTGTCAGGAGGGATCGCAGTGCTTTACTTGTTTATGAATTTACTTTCTGAATTGGCTAATGATAAATATCTTCAAATGCAACAAAAAGCCAAAGTGTCTCGAGATGCTCAGGATAAGGCAAATGAAGTTAATGAGAAAATTGCTGATGTTTCTAAGCAAGGAGACAAAGGTTCTGCGGCTTTGCCTGATGATGTTATTAATTACATGCGTGACAATGGTGTTCATGTTGATGGAAAATCTATCGATGAGTACCTATATGGACACTTCACCGATAAATTTCCAAACGGTAAGCTGAACGTCAGTATACGCTGGAGTAACGGAACCATGGGACACAGAGTTCTGACAGAAAAAGACGGTAAATGGTGGTGGGGACCTCAATCAGAAGCCAATGTGACCGTCAGTGGATCAGAAGTTACCTGGATTGACCAAGGTAATCATTGGCATGGCAACTTTTTTACTGACTTTAAAGATTCAAGTGGTAATTCAATTGCCAGCCCTAAATTAGACAAAGGCCAATTAGAAGCGATAAAAGATGCGTTGGAAAATGTGTCAAACCGAGCTTCGGATTTTGTTTCTCAAGCACAGTTGCAACTGCAAAAAATCATGCAGACCTACAATGTCACCGTCAGTTTGATTAATAGTATGCAGACCATGCTGCAAGAGATGAATAAATCGATTGCGCAAAATATCCGTTAACCTTTGTTGCTCAGTCTTCAGCACAGTAGACTGAGCCAACTATTTTCTTTCCATCTGTTTAACCAAACTTGCCAGAGTCTTTATGCCATCCACATGCTGGTCGGTACATTCAAAAGAAGCATTTAAGCGAAAACAGTGATTAAACTGCTCTGTTAAAGAGAACATAGCACCAGGGGCGATATGAACATTATGTTTCAGAGCCTTTAGATAGAGATCATAAGCGTTGATATGCTCTGGTAATTCAATCCAAATAAAATATCCGCCTTCAGAAAATATGATGTTCACGTCATCAGGCATGTACTGGTTTAACCGTTTCCACATTGCGTATTTTCTTTGTGCTAACGTTCTTCGCAATTGACGTAGATGAGTTTCGTAGCTTGTTGTCGTTAAAAACCTGGTCATGGCAAGCTGCATTGGCGCGCTGGCCGCCATGGTGGTCATTAATTGGAGTTTTTGAATCGCTTTAGCTTGTGAGCCCGCAGCTACCCAGCCAATTCTAAACCCTGCCACTAATGACTTAGAAAAAGAGGAGCAATGCATCGTCATATCACTGTGTTCAAACGCTTTAGTCGGGAGCGGTTTTTTGTTGCCCGAAAATAATTCGTTATAGACATCATCTTCGATTAAATAGACCTGATATTGTTTTAATAAACTCGCAAGCTTCTTTTTATTATCAAGCGGCAGTGTAAACCCCATTGGATTTTGATAATTGGTCATTAACCAACAGGCTTTGACATCATGAGTCTTCAACGCGGCTTCAAGTGCATCAATATCGATTCCTGTTAGCGGATGAGTTCGAATTGCGAGCGCTTTCAATCCTAGTTTCTGCAAAGATTGTATCGAACCATAAAAGGTGGGCGATTCCACAATGACCCAATCTCCAGGCTGAGTAACGGATTGTAAACACAAGTTGAGCCCTTCCAATGCTCCGGATGTGATCACTATTTCGTCGGGTGAAATACTCATTCCTTGGGTGGCATAACGCTTTGAAATGATTTGCCTCAGTTCTTCATTACCCGGAGGGAAGTTGTCCAGCATAGCTGAAGTCGGCATGGATTTAGCTGCAGTCGCGAGGGAGCGATTAATTTGCGCCCTAGGATAAAGTGATGGATCTGGGTAAGCGGATCCAAAATTGATAAGGTCGGGTTGCCTGCTTGTCTGTAATACATCGAAAATCAGATCATTGCTATTGATATGTTCGGTAGCGTGATAATTGGCTTTTGTCTTCTTGTATTCTGGAGGGGTGATTTTGGGTGCAACAAGATAACCAGATCGAGGATGAGAAACCACTAAGCCTTGACTCTCTAATGCTTGATAGGCATTAAGTACCGTCATTAAACTTAAACCAGAAAGGGAAGACTGCTTGCGCAAAGAAGGCAACTTTTCTCCCACGTCCCAAACACCGTCATTGATTTGATTACGAATGCTTGCCATCAGTTGTTCATATTTAGACATTGAGAACCCTAAAAGATAAAACTGTTATAGCTGAAAAGTCAGTTTCTGTATCTATTATACCTTGTATTCTGACTTTATAATTCTCTGCAAGCGTGATGTGGTCAAATAAAAAGATTGTCAAACAGTTGTAGTCTTCAGAGAAAGATATTTCTGTACGCTATTTGAACTATTAAGCCTAAACAGATTTGTTAATCTGGCGATAAAGCCAATATTAGTAGTTTCTAATGTAATTGACTTAGATCAAATAAAATAGAGTTTCGGATCATATTATTTTGCTTGATTCATTTCATAGGTCACAATATCACCGCATAAACCATTAAATGTATGAACGCAGCTAACTCGATGACATAAAGGGAGAAGATACTCTCAATGTTAAGCGAGTATCTAAATACAGAAGTATTAACGTAGGTATAGGTATGAGTGCAGAGCGCCCCCGAAAGGATTATCGAAAAGACAAGCAAATCAAAATTCATCAACCAGATGCAGATAAAGTCGATAAGTTCAACCCAAGCAACCGTATATATGTGCGCGCCGTAGAGGGATTATGGACGACCATCAGGCGACGTATGGGATGGATAGCCATGTTGGCGTTTATGCTTTTACCTTGGATCCCTTATGGTGATAGGCAAGCGGTCTATTTTAATTTGGCCGAGCAAAAATTTCATATTTTCGGGCTTACCATTTGGCCACAAGATTTAACCTTATTGGCCGCCTTGTTGATGATAGCGGCCTTTGGGCTTTTCTTTGTGACGACCTATTTAGGGCGAGTGTGGTGTGGCTATACCTGCCCACAAACGGTATGGACCTTTATCTTCATCTGGTTTGAAGAAAAGCTCGAAGGTTCCCGCAACAAGCGCATTAAACTTGATAAAATGCCATGGAGCTTCAATAAGCTCTGGCGGAAAACCGCTAAACACGCCGCATGGCTCGGCTTTTCGTTACTCACATCTATGACATTCATGTCGTACTTTGTACCAACCAATGAAATCTATACCGAGGTATTTACCCTTCAAGCATCGGGGTTAATATACTTTTGGGTATTTTTCTTCATGTTTGCTACCTACGGCAACGCAGGATGGATGCGTGAAATCATGTGTATTCACATGTGTCCTTATGCAAGATTCCAATCGGCGATGTTTGATAAAAACACCTTTATCGTGGGCTATGACACCAAGCGTGGTGAATCACGCGGTCCTCGTTCTCGTAAAGCCGACCCCAAAGAGCTAGGTTTAGGCGACTGTATTGACTGTGACTTATGTGTGCAGGTGTGTCCGACTGGTATCGACATTCGTAATGGACTTCAATATGAATGCATCAACTGTGGTTCGTGTATTGATGCTTGTGATCAAACCATGTCTCGTATGGGATATGACAAAGGACTTATTAGTTACACCACCGAAAATAAACTTGAAGGCAAGCATGAACACGTAGTGCGACCTAAATTGGTTGGCTACGGGATCACAATGGCTGTCATGTGTGGCGTATTTATGTTGGCACTCTTCCATGTTGATCCGGTTCGCTTGGATATTCTCAGAGATCGTAACCAGCTGTATCGTGAAACCGATGCGGGCTTGGTTGAAAACACCTATACCTTAAAGATCCTTAACAAGACAGAACAAGCCCAGCAATATCATTTCAGTGCAAATGGCTTAACTGACTATCAATGGATAGGACCTAAAACCATTAAGGTTGAAGCAGGCAAAGTTTATACCTTGCCAATCAGTATTGCAGTTGACCCTTATGACTTAAAGCTGCCTATTACTAAGTTCAACATTAAAGTGATAGAAGAAAATACCAATAAAGACGTCGAAGTCGAACAAGAAACACGATTCTTCGGACCGTAAAAGGTAATTACTCAACAGAAAAGGGCGCTTTTTAACGAAAAGCGCCCTTTTTTTCTTCGTTTTGCTGGATATCTAGCCACCCGAAAAGAAAATTGTATTTTTCTTTCAAAAAGCCCTTGCGCAAAATTCTAAGCGCCCTATAATGCGCCACCACTGACACGGCACAGCAGCGAAACAGATGATGTTGAAGCAGCTAGCAAGTCAAGGTTTAAGAAGCGATTAAGTCACTTTTTAAACGGCCTGAAAAAACTTTAAAAAAAGTGTTGACGGCCACAGGGAAATGCGTAGAATACGCAGCCCTAACCCGCTGAGAACAACGACTCGGACGGGGTGCTGATAAAAGCACAATGTTCTTTAAAAATAAGTATCAAGCAAATCTGTGTGGACGCTCACAGAGATAGAAACATCCAGTTATCATCTTCGGGTGCTAACAAAAATTCTATCAATGAAGAGTCCGCACTGATTGAAATGAGTTATTAATTTAACTGATTTCAGACATGCAAATTGATTTGTCTTAAATGACGAGTCAACGACAGAATTCATTGAGTAGTTCATCTTAGGGTGAACAAATTAAACTTTTAATTGAAGAGTTTGATCATGGCTCAGATTGAACGCTGGCGGCAGGCCTAACACATGCAAGTCGAGCGGAAACGAGAGGTGCTTGCACCT
>NZ_CP037951.1:3992500-4120000 GCF_004358445.1 Parashewanella tropica | reverse complement strand
TCAAGATGCTTTAGATCATAGATCCTCAATCATTCATTGATAATAATTTACTCTTTAGGCTATTTTAAACTGGCTGAATTTTCTAACAGCGTTAACTGCCATATTGGAACTGATTTATGCGTGCACTGTTCCTTGTTAATGTATTTTTTGCTTTAGTATTGGGAGCGTTTTTATTGTTGCCCATTACCTCTAATTGGGCTTGGTTAGGCTTGATCACTGCTTGGTGTGTGTCAGAAGGTATTCTTGCTAGAGATAAGAACATTAAGTGGTGGCATTTTGCATTGCTTTTCGGGGTATTAGGCTCATTAGAAGTTGCATTAATTTTTTATGCGACTGCTTGGTAATACTGATGATAAATGCCGATGTTAAGGTCATCGGCATAGATTTCCTAGAAAGAATATCTGGCTCCAATAATCCAACTGCCGTAGCGTTTTCGGTATTTTCCACTTGGGCTATAACTATATCCTGTTTGAATACCCCAATTTTCGGTTAGTGCAAATTTACCGCTTGCAGTGAAATAGTTGGCATCATTTAATCTGCTGTACATGAGATCTAATTCACCCCAACTCGATAACCCTATTTTTGTTCCCGCTTCACCGTAAAATTTGGTTTTCCTTTCATCATATTTAAATTGATTTTGGGTGTTTTCAATGCCGTATTTATAATCGTCATTTTCATTCGCTATACCGACTCCTGCTAGTAGATCTAAATTGTCAGTTACTGGAACATAGAGACCGACAAGCCCAGCGATGGTTGTTGAGTTTCCATATGTTTTGAACTTTTGACTGCCATATTTTTTACTGTCATTAATTTTTAGGCGACTGATGGTGGCTTTTAGGTAAACATTTTCATAGGGGGAATATTGGACAGTTGCTCCTATTCCTTTGGTTGAAAAGTCTGGTTTTTTATTGCTGTATGCCATTTCGGTTTTACCGAATAACCCTGTCACTTCTGCGTAGTTATAATTGAAGTTTTCAGCTGAGGCCATGAGCGGGATAAAGCTTGTGCTTAAACATACTATTGCAACTGTATTGATATTAAGTCTGTTCATTGCAGGGTGAACCTTATGTGGCTTGTGAGTGTGTGATGAATTTTGCTAATGATGGTCTTATTAAACAGTCTCCCACTGCATAAAAAACAAACTGAGATAAAGATCACGCTGAGAGATGATCTAAAGCAATTAGAGCTACTTTTTCTTAATCTTGTCAGCTCATTAAAAGCTTTACTTTGAAGTTGAGGTTATCTATGGGCATCTTGGCCTATCAATCGCTATGACCACACTTCTGCTGAGTTTATTAACTGGTACCAATTCGCTACAATCAAACAAAATTATTTAGGAAGTTGTCCATATGTCTGTCACTTTACATAACCCCGATTGGTCACTAGGAGAAGAGTTACCTGATCTGCTTATTGCTAAGTTGTCGCATTTAGGCGTCATTGCAGCAGAAGGACAGCAAGCATCGAGCTTTCTTCATGGGCAAGTGACAGCCGATGTTGCTGGGTTGCTTCAAGGCAATTGGGTGTGGGGGGCGCATTGTGATCCTAAAGGAAAAATGCTGGCAAGCTTTAGATTGTTACAAGCAAACGAGCAATATTTAATGCTAATGCCAAAAAGCACCGTCGCTGTTGATTTACCTCAACTTCAAAAATATGCGGTATTTAGCCAAGTTACCTTGAATGATGCCAGTAATCAATGGGTGCTTATTGGTGTTGCAGGTGATAAGGCTGAGGCGTTTATTTCAGAAAGATTTGGTGAGATAACCGAGAAGGTTACCAAAATAGAAAGTGGCGTGCTGATCAAAGATAACAGCCGCTATATTGTTTTAATTTCTTCTGAAGTAGCTTCAAAATTATTTGTTGATCAAACGATTTATGAATCGAGTGTTTGGCAAGCATTAGAAATTGCCGATGGTTACCCTAATGTGGGAGCAAACCATAGTGGCGAGTACGTCCCGCAAATGTGTAATCTACAAGCGTTAGACGGTATCAGTTTTACGAAAGGCTGTTATATGGGACAAGAAACTGTAGCAAGAATGAAGTATCGTGGTGGCCTTAAACGCGCTTTGTATATCCTTAAAGGTTCTGTCTCTACTCAATTAAATAAAGATGCATTTTTAGAAATCGAACTTGAAAACGGTTTTCGTAAAGCGGGTAATATTATCGAGTATGTGCAGCGTGGTAATGATGTTCAATTAACAGCTGTATTGGCGAATGATACTGAACTGGATGCGACTTTTAGAGTGGCTGGCGATCTTGAAAGCAAGCTGGTACTTATACCTCTACCTTATTCATTAACTGAAGAATAGTTCTATTGTCGGAGGAGAATATGGCTTTATCTACCTCACAAATTGAAACCTATCGAACTCAAGGTTTTCTGTGTCCACTTGATGTATTTGCCCAAGATGAAAGCAAGAGATTAAGGGGAGAATTAGAAACGATTGAGAAGCAACAAGGTAAAGCCTTAACTCGCGGACAATGTAATAAATCCTATCTACTTTTTGATTGGGCTGATGAAATTGTTCATCATCCCAAAATTCTTGACGCTGTTGAGTCACTGATCGGTGGTGATATCTTATGTTACATGAGTAACTTATTTATCAAGGAAGCTGACAGTGAGACTTTTGTTTCTATGCATCAAGATGCACAGTACTGGGGTGTTGAAGCCGATGATGTGGTTACTGTGTGGCTAGCACTAAGTCCTGCAACTGAAATGTCTGGGGCAATGAAAGTGTTGCCAAGCAGCCATTATACTCTGTTTGATCAGGAAAATACCTATGCTAAAGGTAACTTACTTTCGCGTGGTCAAACGATTGCAAGTAAGCATCTCGAACAGCAACCAGAAGTCATTTTAGAGCTAAAACCTGGGCAAATGTCGCTTCACCATTTTAAATTAGTACATGGCTCTTCGAAAAATACCAGTGATGACAGAAGGATTGGCTTAGCAATTCGATATGTCAGTGCTAGAGCCAATAAAATTGGTAAGCCGGAGTCGGCCTTACTTGTTCGGGGGAAAAACTTAGGCAATTTTTTATTGGAAAAACGGATCACTGGCTTAACTGAAAAACAGCGAAATCGTCAGCATGCCAGTGCCTTGCGCAAGCAAATTCGAAATCTGTTTGAGCCGAATTCTGATACCGGAATGGCGGAACGGTTGCGATTACAAATCATGAAACGTGCCGCCCTTGGGATCAGTTATTGGCTAACGGTAAAAAATTTATAAATTCTGCTCTTTTTTCACCTTTAAAAACTCAATCCATTGCTGCATTTCTGGCGGTAATGTGGGTTGCTCTTCGTCAAACCCTACAGTTGTTAAGAGCTCGTCTAAAGGAACTTGTTTTCGCTTATGAATAAACACACCGCGAACGTGAGCGATGGCGTGTAATCCTCTCGCTGTTGTAAAGCGCTGCTCAAGATAAAAGTACTTTTCATCCCAACCGACGATTTTGGTGTCGATTTTAAATTTCTCTAGCGGTTTGATGTCTCGAATATAGGTAAATTCTGAGGCGTTAACGACTGGCATCCATTTGAGTTTTAAAAACTTTTTTAACAGCCCCATTTCCGCCATCATGTATGTTCGAGCCAGATCCATAAAGGCGGCATAGCGGGAGTTAGTAAGATGAAAGTTGACATCACAATCGCTGGGTAGGGCGCGAAATTGAATTGTACTGGTGCCCAGAAACCCAATCTTTTTACAGTGTTTAATACGCCAGATGAACAACCAAAATAATCGAAAGTAAAGATTCATTATGTCCCTAATGCTTAAAGATGATTTCCTTGATGAATGGGATAGGCTAACAGAGGTCGTACCAGACGGCAAGTAAAGGCAAAAGCAAAAAAAGCGCTCATATTGAGCGCTAAACAGGGATGGATATTTTTAAACTATTGTTAAGCCGCAATGCCACTGTGACGCAGTAGTGCATCGATTTTCGGTTCACGACCTCTAAAGCGTTTGAAAAGTGCCATTGGTTCTTCAGAACCACCCATTTCTAGAATATTGTGCATGAAGCTACGTCCTGTAGTCTCATTGAAAATACCTTCTTCTTCAAAGCGAGAGAAGGCATCGGCTGACAAGACTTCTGCCCATTTATAGCTGTAGTAGCCTGCAGCGTAACCGCCAGCAAAAATGTGGGCAAAGCTATGTTGGAAACGATTAAAGCTTGGTGGGATCACTACCGATACTTGGCTTCTGATCTGATCAAGCACTTGCTGAATTTGAGCTCCATTCTTAGGGTTAAACTGCCAATGCAGAGTAAAGTCGAAGAGTGAGAATTCAAGTTGACGTACCATCATCATTGCAGATTGGAAGTTCTTGGCTGCAAGCATGTTATCTAACATGGTTTTTGGTAACGACTCTCCAGTCTCAAAGTGACCAGAAATATGCTCAAGGGCTTCTTGCTCCCAGCACCAGTTTTCTAAAAACTGGCTTGGCAGTTCAACCGCATCCCAAGGCACTCCGTTGATTCCCGCTACATCGGCCACATCAATTTGAGTCAACATATGATGAATACCGTGACCAAATTCGTGAAATAAGGTCACCACTTCGTCATGAGTAAATAAGGCGGGTTTCCCATCGACTGGCGCATTGAAGTTACAGGTTAGGTAGGCAATTGGGTTTTGCAGTCCTGTGGACGTTGTACGGCGGACACGGCAATCGTCCATCCATGCGCCACCACGTTTTCCACTGCGTGCATATAAGTCGAGGTAAAAGCTGCCACGGTACTGATCTTTGTCATCTAAGATATTGAAAAAACGTACGTCTTTGTGCCATGTATCGACGCCCGTTTGTTCGCTGATCTTAAGTCCAAACAAACGATTTACGGTATAAAACAGGCCACTAAGCACTTTGTCTTCAGGGAAGTAAGGACGCAGCATTTCTTGAGATACTTGATATTTATGTTGCTGGAGTTTTTCACCATAAAAACCGATGTCCCACGCCGCAAGTTCGTCAACATCAAATTCATCTTTAGCAAATTGCTTAAGCTCAGCCAGCTCTGATTCCGCTTGAGGTTTTGAGCGCTCAGCTAATTGGTTGAGAAAATCCATCACTTGCTCAGGCGATTGTGCCATTTTAGTGGCGAGTGATTTATCAGCATAGCTGTCGAAACCGAGTAATTGTGATATTTCATGGCGAAGAGCGACAATTTCGTCCATTAACGCTGAGTTATCAAATTCACCAGCATTGGGTCCTTGATCTGAGGCGCGGGTTGAAAAGGCGCGGTAACACTCTTCGCGTAGCTCTCTATTCTCACTGTAGGTCATCACAGGTAAATACGATGGGAAATCCAGAGTAAACAACCAACCTTGTTGCTCATTAGCTTCTGCCATGGCTTTAGCGGCGGCGCGTGCAGATTCGGGTAAACCGGCTAATTCCGCTTCATCTGTGATTAATTTGCTCCAAGCATGGGTGGCATCTAAGAGTTGATTCGAAAATTGACTGGTGAGCTCAGATAAACGCTTTTTGATCTCACCATAACGTTGTTTGGCTTCATCTTTTAACCCGATACCTGACAATTTAAAATCACGAATCGCATGTTCAATCACAGTCTTTTGAGCTTGTGATAGTGATGCAAACTCATTTGAAGCTTGCAGAGCCAGATAGGCTTCATATAAACCTTGGTGTTGACCGACAAAGGTGCCGTAGTCAGATAACAGTGGCAAACAGGCGTCATGAGCGGCGCGCAGCTCATCGGTGCTAACGACAGAGTTCATGTGTGATACTGGAGACCAAGCTTGGCTGAGTTCATCGTCCGCTTGCTCTAGTGGGGCAATTAAGCTGTCCCATGTTGGCGTGCCTGAATGAGTGAGAACCTGTTCTATGGTGTCACGGCAATGTTGAATGGCTTGTTCAATATTTGACTGTATGTGTTCAGGTTGAATATCGGAAAATCTGGGTAAGGTATCACTAGGAATTGCCGTGGTCATATTTGCCCTTAATAAAAATCATGATGATAGTTCTTAAGTATGGGTAGCCTGTTAAAAAATCAAGATGTGAAGCTGAACAAGAGCTGAATCACAATTTTGAAAACTCATTATTACAAAAAATTTCGACTGCATTATAGTAATTGCAATTAATTTTTTAGTTGGAAATATTGAATAAAAATGCAATTTAAGCCGTGGTTATTGCTGATTGGGACATTGGCTGTACAACAAACAGGATTTTCTCAAGATACATCATTTTATGTTGAAGGGCGATTGGACAGTCAGTATGTGTCAAAAGGGCGATTACTGCTCAAAGATGGTGGCGTTGCATGGGCTGAAATGGGAGCCAAAAAAGGCGCATTAAGCGGATATGTGGCATTGGGTCGCGGCACTGACGAAGGCTTTACGGAGCTGGATTTAGGCATTGATTATTTATTTAAGCCGACCAAACATTTTACCGTGAAACTTGGCTATGACTGGGTTGGAGCGAATGGCGAGAACCATTTGCGTTATCGCGGCCACGAGTTTGATGTGGTTGTGGCTTATAAAGGCTTAGCGTGGCTAACGCCATCGTGGCGTACTATTTATGAAACCAAATCTGACGGCTATTTCACCTTAGTAGATCTTAAAGGAAACATTGAACTGACGCCAAAACTGAAACTACATCCTTATCTTCAAGAAGGCTGGGATTTTGGCTACAGCACCAAAAAACACGATGGACAAAATCATCGTGAATTGGGTGTGAAAGCAAATTATCAACTCACTTCGCAATTGGAACTAAGCACTTATGTCGCGCATACATGGGCATTGAGTGACGTTAAGCTTAAATATAAAGGTGACGGTCGTAATCATGATGAAACCTTTGGTGGTATTAAGCTGCATTATAAGTGGAAGTAATTTCTCTAAAATACGGTCTATTGGATATTCTTAGGTTAGCTATTGTTATTTCAATAGATCAGACATATGGTATCTGCCATTAGACCGAGTTACGGAGAATTGTATGACCCAGCATTTTGATTATATCTGTTTAGGTGCCGGCAGCGGCGGCATTGCCTCTGCCAATCGCGCGGCCATGCGTGGTGCTAAGGTGTTGCTGATTGAAGCGCAGCATGTCGGTGGCACATGTGTGAATGTGGGCTGCGTACCGAAAAAAGTGATGTGGTATGGCGCGCAAGTGGCTGAAGCGATTCACCTTTATGCCAAAGATTATGGCTTTGATGTCAGTGTCGATAACTTTGATTGGAATACGCTGGTGGCTAGCCGCGAAGCCTATATTAAGCGCATTCATGGCGCTTATGACCGCGGTCTTGAGTCTAATGGGGTGACCTTGGTTCGCGGTTATGGTCGTTTTATCGATAGCAACACCATTGAGGTCAATGGTGAACAATACACTGCAGACCATATTTTGATTGCTACCGGCGGCGCACCTATGATCCCAGATATTCCTGGTGCTGAACACGGTATTGATTCAAATGGTTTTTTTGCATTACGTGAACAACCTAAGCGCGTTGCTGTCGTTGGTGCAGGTTACATTGCGGTTGAACTTGCTGGTGTTATGCAAGGGTTGGGTAGTGATACTCACCTGTTTGTTCGTAAACACGCGCCACTGCGTAACTTCGACCCTATGCTTTCAGAGGCGTTAGTCGATGCCATGGGAGAAAGTGGTTTACAGCTTCACACCAATAGCACTCCAGAGTCGGTCATCAAAAATGATGACGGCAGCTTAACCTTGAATTTCACCAATGGTGAAAGTTACGATGTGGATTGTCTAGTGTGGGCGATTGGGCGTCGTCCATCGACCGATACAATAGGTCTTGAGCACACCCAAGTTCAGCGTGATGAACGTGGCTATATTATTACCGATGAGCAACAAAATACCACCCAACAAGGCATTTATTGTGTGGGGGATATTATGCAAGGCGGCGTAGAGTTAACCCCTGTAGCGGTGAAAGCGGGACGCTTGTTGTCTGAGCGACTGTTTAACGGCATGCATGATGCCAAGATGGATTACACTCACGTACCGACCGTGGTGTTCAGTCACCCGCCAATCGGTACCATGGGCTTAACAGAGCCTGAAGCCATTGCTGAATATGGTGCTGAAAACATCAAGGTTTATAATTCTGGCTTTACGTCTATGTACACGGCGGTGACCGCTCACCGTCAAGCTTGCAAAATGAAGCTCATTTGTGCGGGTGAAGATGAAAAAGTCGTGGGCATTCACGGTATTGGTTTTGGTATGGACGAAATTCTGCAAGGCTTTGGTGTAGCGATGAAAATGGGCGCCACCAAAGCGGATTTTGATGCGGTTGTAGCGATTCACCCAACAGGTGCCGAAGAGTTTGTTACCATGAGATAGTGGTTTATTGCCATTCTTTGAAAGCGCCCACTTGTGGCGCTTTTTTATTGACTGTTGTTCGACTGATTTTTATGGGCATACCATTCACATTAATTAACTGTGTTTATAGAGGAGGATTCGCGAAGGAAATACAAGGCGTGATGACGAATCATAGCCGTTGCTATGGTGAGGAATTGCAAAGATGTAGTTACAAAGCTAAACCTTAATCTAAGGCATAGTTAATTGATACGAATGGTATTACTATAGTTCCAAACTCATCCCTAGGATTGATATGGACAGTCAATTACCCAAATCACAAATCATTGCGATTTCAGCCATTCAAGGCATTGCACTGACATTGCTTTATCTGAGCCATGATCATCAAATGTGGCCTGCTACATCACCGATGTGGTTAACCGCTTTGGTAACCTTGGCGCTCAGTTTACCTCTACTGCTTTTGCTTTGCATCACCAAAACCAATGATAAGGCAGTGCTGACTTATCTTGCCCCTTTTACTGTGTTGTTATCTGTATTGGGAGGTTATGTTGGGTTTCAGCAAGAGCCGGTGGAATTTGTCCGCAATTATAACGTTATCCCCATTTTTACCTTCACGGCTTTGATAGCTTCATTCAAGGCTCTGATGTATATCCAACAAAGGGTAAGTCAGCAACCCATCAGTTACGGAGCCTTGTTTGAACTGTCGTGGCGTAACTTTATTTTGTTTGGCGAGTCTTGCCTGTTTGTGTTGTTCTTTTGGGGAATATTACATTTAGGTGCAAGCTTGTTTGCGGTGATCGAAATTGATTTCTTCAAAACGCTTCTGAACAAAGAGTGGTTTACGATTCCGGTACTGAGTTTAGCTTTTGGTTTCGCTACGATTGTGTTTAGAAATATTACCAATACCCTTGCTACGATTGCCGCCATTTTTCACACCTTATTTAAGTTTTTATTGCCAGCCCTGACCATAGTGTCATTAGGCTTTTTAGTGACGTTACCGTTTACGGGATTAGGTACCCTATGGAAAACAGGCTCGGGTAGCTTTTTGGTGCTTTGGCTGCAAGCTTTAAGCTTATTTTTTGTCAATGCGGTTTATCAAGGTAACAATGACGAGCGTCCCTATCATGTCATCATTCATCGTTTGATTTTTATTGGTGTCGCCTTACTGCCGATTTATAGTGTCATTGCGGCCTACGGTTTATGGTTGCGTATAGACCAATACGGTCTCACCGTCGACCGTTGTTGGGCCGTTATGGTGTGGCTATTATTGGCGTGTTTTGCGGTTGGGTATTTGTGGGGGATCATCCGTAAGCGCGATGCTTGGGTGGAAACCCAAAGCCAAGTCAATATCGGTATGGGTCTAGCCGTATTGGTGTTATTACTGCTGGTTAACTCCCCACTGCTGAATTTTCAAAGTCTTTCTGCGAGTAGCCAGCTTGCCCGTTTAGAAAAGGGATTCGTTACGCCTGAGCAATTTGATTTTGCCTATTTTGAACGTTCATTGGGGCGACAAGGGTATCTGGCTATTCAACAGTTGGAACAGGAATGGCAAACTTCAGCTCCAGAAAAAGTGGCAATCTTAGATAGGCTATATACCCAAAGGTCTCATTTCGCAAGGGAAACTGCTGCTTCAAGCTCAGGAAAAGAGGCAAAAAAGACTCTAGTTAACTTTAAAAAACAAATGGTTTTCTGGCCAAATAAAGGTGCATTTCCAGAATCACTGCTCGAAAAAGTATACTTTGTTGAAACTGAACACAATTGGCAGAGTAGTAAAAGCAATACCTATTACTTCATTGCTCGAGATTTAAATGATGATGGTAAGCCCGACTTTGTGGTGATCAAAGAAAACAGTGGTTGGACATCAGCCAAGCTGTGGCAATTGCAGCAAGGTGAGTGGAAAGCGAGTTATATGAAAACGACAAACCCGAGCAATCTTCATTACCTCAAATCTTTGCTTGATAGCAATGATGTCACAACCGTCAAGCCGAAATGGGATAAGCTAAAAGTCGGTGATTTAACTTTCGAAGTACAGTAATTCCAATCATTAAAGGGGCTTAAACGCCCCCTTTGTATTAAGCGTTGTAGGCACTAACTCCATTTATCCATTAAAGCCTTAACATCAGCCACTAACTCCTTATTTTTTATGTGAGGAATTTTCCCAACCTCGGCCTTGGGCTTTATGATGGCAATGCGCTGTCCCTGAGGTGAAATAAGCGTCATAGAAGCACTGTGATCCACTAAATAATCCTCACCATCGCCATTAATGGTATACGCCATACCTAGGTTGCGCGTTAAAGGGACTAATTGTTTATGCTCGCCCGTAGCGGCGACAAATTGTGGATTAAAAAAATCCATATAATCTTTGAGCTTAGTGACTGTGTCACGCTGTGGATCTACCGATAAAAATAACACCTGAAACGGATGTTTTTGACTCAGTTTAGGATAGGCGGCTGAGAGTTTCCCCATGGTTGTTGGACAAATATCTGGGCAAGACGTGAACCCCACAAATACCAATGTCCACTTTCCTTGTAATGATTGATTGGAAAAGGCATTGCCGTGTTGGTCGGTCAATTTAAAAGGTACGACGGGCTGAGGAGTCGGGAACTCAAAGCTGGTGGCCAACTGCAATGGTGCGGCTGGCTGTTGCCATTGCCATGCTGTATACGCGCCTACAGTTGCGATGAGAATGGCTATGGGGAGTAAGATGATTTTTTTCATAGGCTTACCACCAAGCCATGACGTAGTGATCCACCAGTAACAGTAAAAACAGCACCATCAAGTGGTAAATAGAGAATTTAAACACATTCATCGCAAGCCCAGGCTCATCATGATATTTAAGCTGCCATGCTTTGTAGACAAACATGCTGCTTAGCAGAGTTGAACCCACTAAGTAGATGATGCCGCTCATGCCGACGATTACGGGCAACAAGCAGGCTAAGCCGAGTAATACGGTATAGAGCAAAATACAGGTTTTGGTAAATTCACTGCCATGGGTGACGGGGAGCATCGGAATATCGACTTTGGCATATTCTTTTTGGCGGTGAATTGCCAGTGCCCAAAAGTGTGGTGGCGTCCAAGTAAAGATGATAATCACCAACAGCATGGCATAACCATGAAACTCATTAGTGACTGCCGTCCAACCGAGCAGTGGCGGCATAGCGCCGGCGAGTCCACCAATGACAATATTCTGTGAGGTGGCACGTTTTAAATAAGCGGTATACACCAAGGCATAGCCAATCAAACTGGCAAAGGTCAGCCATGCGGTCAGTGGGTTGACCAAGGCATACAGCATGACAAAACCCAGCACGCCGATCACCGCGGCAAACGTCAGTGCACTACGAGCCGATACTCGACCTTTAGGCAATGGGCGGTTATACGTTCGCGCCATTATGGCATCGATACGTCGGTCAATCAGGTGGTTCAAACTGGCGGCTGAGCCAGCCATTAAACCAATGCCTATCATTCCTGCTAACATCTGTTGAATGGGCAGAGCTCCAGGTAAAGCTAAACACATACCCACCAATACCGTAAGCAGCATTAACGCTACGACTTTGGGCTTGGTCATTTCTAAGTAATCACGCCAATGGACAAATAAGTGGCTCGATGATGTTAAGGTGGCTGATTTACTCATAATGAAATCCTTTTTTGTTGTTGTACCAACAGGTAAATCGCGTAATTAATGGTGATGACTGACAGCAGCAGTAAAGCCGCCACGCCATTGTGAGCCGTGGCTACAGACAGCGGCAGGTGGAATACTACATTGCTGATCCCTAAGGTGATTTGTAAGGCGAGCAGCCCAAGCATGATGATTGAAGTCTTGCGTATAAAGCCGTGACTGTGAATGAGCAGTTTTAGCCCTAACCAGAAAATAAATACGCTGGTGATCACCGCCCAAATACGATGACTTACGTGAATGGTCATTCGAGTTGGCCAGTCTAAAACGCCATATTCGAAACTGATGTGATCCCCTTGAAACGGCGAGAAGGCTTTTGCCCAATCCAGTTGGCTTTGCCAATCTCCCTCACACAAAGGTAAGCTGGTACAAGCCAGAGCGGCATAATTGGCTGAAGTCCAGCCACCAAGCATGATTTGGATGATCAGTGTAATGAGTGCTAGCCATGCCATGAACTGGATTGATGATGGCAGTGAAGTTTCGGGTAGCTGTAATGGCTTGACTCGCCAATACAGCAATAACAGTAAAGAAATAAGGGTAAAGCCACCTAATAAATGCCCCATCACCACGATGGGCATCAGCTTCATGGTGACCGTCCACATGCCCAACAATGCTTGAAAAATCACTAACGCTGCGATTGCCGTTGGTAATTTTTTAGGCGCGGTGGGTTGACGCCAGCACAAGATCAAAATGGCTAAAATCATCAGCCCAAGTAATCCTGCTAAATAACGATGGATCATCTCCAGCCAAGCTTTATGACTCTCAACGGTTAATTCAGGGTAGAGCTGTTTTGCTTTGTCGAGCTCATGGGTTTCGGAGGGAACGGCAAGGTGACCGTAGCATCCCGGCCAATCAGGGCAGCCTAGACCAGCATCAGAAAGACGAGTAAATGCGCCCATTAAAATGACAATAAAGGCAAAAACGATGGAAAATTGGATCAGTCTTTTTAATGTCATTAGCCAACCCTCGATAATTTAAGTAATTTTCGAAGATCATTAAGCATGGCTTTGCTTTGCATGACTTGCTCATGAGGATCGGTTTTGAGCTCATATCGAGTCACCCATTTACCCAGAGGATCAACCGTTACGATTTGTTGATCTGCAAGCAATGCTGAAGCATCTGAATTGGTTTTTAAGGTGACAAAATTAAATGATTTTAGTGCTGATGTGTCGCTGCCTTTAGAGACGATCACCACTGGTTGAACTCTGTCTTGCTCTTTACCAAGGGCTATAAAACTGCGCTGTAATAAGTGCAATTGTTGTTGACAAGTTTGTTGGCACTTAGCAGGCAGTTGATAAACCATTTGCCATTTGCCCGGTTTTGGGTTGGTCATGTTAAGGCTTTGGTAACTGAGTGAGCTGGGTAGTAGTTCCCCTTTATTGGTAGAGCCACCTTGATAAAGATCGAGACTTAAAAACAGTTGTGCCGCCACTATTGGTAAGGCAAATACCGCGGTGAGCAATACGAGTTGTTTTCGGCTTGCTGATTTCGTTGAGGTCATCCTTGCTCCTTATCTTGTTGTTGTGATGGTGAGGAAATTCGGCGGGCTTTAAACCAGCGATAAATAACGATGAGCGTTAACACAGCCGCCATCGAAAACCATTGTATGGCGTAACCAAGATGTTTTTGTGACGATAATGGAATGGGTTGCCAAGGCTTACCTAAAGGTTGGTTGTTTGCATCAAGGCTACGAGTGGTGGGTTGCAGGGCAACCAAGGCCAAGGGAGTATCTAAATAATGAGATAACTCTGGCAGTTGCAAGGTTTGGATTCGCAGCGCTGAGGTCCGCTCTGGCAGTAAGCGTTCGCTAAATGGGTTGCTTTGTTTGAAGTACAGTCGTCCAGATAATGTTTGCTTGTTGGTGAAAGGTATAACTTTGGGTAAGTTACTGCGATCTAATGGCGCTGGAGTAAACCCTAGTTCCACTAATAATTGAGGACTCTTATTAGTGATGCTCATGACTTGATAAACCAAGTAGCCTACTTTTCCCTCAAATACTTGATTGTCCAAATAAATCAAAGGCTGAGAGGTTGGCGTAACTTGTACGCTTAAGTTCGACCCCATTAAAGCGATTGGTTCGGTTTGAGTGAGTACCTCTTGAAAATTAAGTGGCGCTTGGAATTGACGTTGCTGTAGTGATTGTTCATAAGCCGCTTTAGATTGTGAGCGCTCTAATTGCCAAAAACCTAACTTGATTAATAAGATAAATAACGCCAAAGTAAATACATAACCCAGCAGTTGACAACTCATTTCCAACCAACGAGGTTTGCTTGTGACTACAACGTTACTGTTCAAAATCGTATTAGTATGCTTACTACTTTTCATTATTTTTAACCTTGGCCGCGCAATGATCATCATGGTTAAAAGTGATGATTCAGTTCCCATGAGCCGCTATTTAGGGCGTCGAGTATTAGTGTCAGTGCTGGTGGTTATTGCGTTAGTGGTGGCGATTGGACTTGGCTGGATCCATCCAAACCCAACGCCACATTAATGTTTAATCTTTACCGATGAGCAAAAGTGTGAACGCCAACAGAAGCGCACATCCATGTGCTGACGGTTGTCTATTCACGCTATTGCTCTCACCTATTTTCATAGAGTTTCCCTGTATTTCTCACATTGAGCTATAAAACGTAAACAAATACGAATAAGCACAACCACACCACATCAACAAAGTGCCAATACCAACTGCCCGCTTGGAATGCGAAATGTTGATCAGGCGTAAAGTGGCCTTTGAGAATGCGGAAAAAGAGTGTGATTAAGAAAATGGTTCCTATGGTGACGTGCATGCCGTGGAAACCTGTCAGCATAAAGAAGGTATTGCCATAAACCCCAGATTCGAGCGTAAGCCCTAATTCGGTATAAGCATGGATATACTCATGGGCTTGAAGGTACAAGAAACCGAGACCTAAAAGGATAGTCGCTGCCAACCAAGCTTTTAACGCGCTTCGTTTTCCTTTTTCTAAAGCCACATGCGCAAAATGCAGTGTCACCGAAGAGGTTAATAGAATGATGGTGTTATACAAGGGTAAACCGTGCCAAGGCATGGCTTGAGTTGTATCCCCTTTGGGCGTTTTGGTTAGTGGCCACTCAGCGACAAAATTAGGCCATAAAAACTCATGAGTGGAGGTTAAATGGAATTCACCGCCCAGCCAAGGTACTGAGAACATTCGAATGAAAAACAAGGCACCGAAAAAGGCACCAAAAAACATCACTTCTGAGAAAATAAACCAGCTCATTCCTTGACGGAAAGATCTGTCCATTTGTGAAGAATATAAGCCAGTCATTGACTCATTTATCACGGTTCGAAACCAACCTGTGATCATATAAAGGATGGTGGCAATACCGGCCAATAAAACATAAATTCCCCAGCCACCATGGCCGTAGGTATCAATCTGAGCAACATAATGCCCAGCGCCAAAGGCGATTAAAAATAAACCGATAGCACCGACAATCGGCCAGCCGCTTTGTGCGGGGACGTAATAATGTTCATGGGTACTCATGGAGTAACTCCTTGTACTTGTGGACCTGTTAACGCTTCACCTAGGGTTTTCTCTGTGATGTCATACAAAGTATAGGAAAGGGTTAAGGTGTGTATGTCCTTGGGTAGTTGTGGATCAACAAAAAAAACTAACGGAAAGTCCGCAGGGCTTTGACCATCTACTGGCTGTTGCTGAAAGCAGAAACATTCAGTTTTATGAAAGTACTTTGCCCCTAAACCGGGAGAAATAGAGGGGATGGCCTGTGCAATCATACGGCTTGAGGCATTATTTTTTGCCACAAACGCCGTTTTGATCAGTTCACCAGGATGAACTTCTAGAACATTGGTAGTGGGACCGAAATCCCACTGCATCCCCGGTTGAATATGAGCCATAAACTCAATTCGGACGGTGCGGCTTTTATCAATGACTTGTTGATCATAGGTTTGTGCTGTTGTGGCCGTTTTGCCATTAATCCCCAAGGTATCGCACATAATGTCGTATAAGGGAACCAAGGCAAAACCAAACCCAAACATTCCAAGGCAACCAAGCACCAAGTAGGTGATCAGTTTTTTATTGGATTGGGTTGAGGCCGTCATATCACTTCACCTCTGGCGGTGTGGTGAATGAGTGGTAGGGTGCAGGGCTTGGGATTTCCCATTCCAGTCCCTCAGCGCCATCCCACGGTTTTGCAGGTGCTTTTTCGCCGCCACGACAACATTTGATCACCAATGCCAAGAACAATAGCTGCGATAACCCAAAGGCAAAGCCACCGATAGAAACAATCTCATTCACATTCGCAAACTGAATGTTGTAATCCGGAATACGACGTGGCATACCCGCTAACCCTAAGAAGTGCATCGGGAAGAACAGCACATTCACTGAAATCACTGAACACCAGAAGTGCCATTTAGCTAAAGTCATGGAATACATGTGTCCTGTCCATTTCGGCAGCCAATAATAGGCCGCAGCCATGATGGAGAAGATGGCTCCAGTCACCAGTACATAATGGAAATGGGCTACTACAAAGTAGGTATCATGGTATTGGAAATCTGCAGGCGTCATCGCCAACATCAGGCCAGAGAAACCACCAATGGTAAACAACACCACAAAAGCGACGGCAAATAGCATAGGCGGCTCAAAGGAGAGTGAACCTTTCCACATGGTGGCAACCCAGTTAAAGACTTTCACCCCAGTAGGCACTGCAATCAACATGGTGCAGTACATAAAGAACAGCAACGCGACTTTCGGCATCCCTGTGGTGAACATGTGATGCGCCCAAACCACAAAAGATAAAATCGCAATACTGGCTACGGCGTACACCATTGAGGAATAACCAAACAGTTTTTTACGGCTGAAGGCTGGAATGATGGCTGAGACAATACCGAAAGCCGGTAGGATCATGATGTATACTTCGGGGTGACCAAAGAACCAGAAAATATGCTGGAACATTACTGGGTCACCACCGCCTGCGGCATCAAAGAAGCTGGTACCAAAGAATTTATCCGTCAGTACCATGGTCACTGCGCCTGCCAATACTGGCATAACCGCGATTAACAGGAATGCGGTTACCAACCAAGTCCAAACGAATAATGGCATTTTCATCCATGTCATGCCTGGAGCACGCAGGTTGAAAATGGTCACAATCACGTTAATGGCACCCATGATGGAGCTGATCCCCATGATGTGGATGGCAAACACAAATAATGCGGTACTGTCACCACTGTATTTGGTGGAAAGTGGGGCGTAGAAGGTCCAGCCGAAATCGGGGCCGCCTCCTTCCATAAACAGTGAACTCAGTAAGATCAAAAACGCAAAGGGTAAGATCCAAAAACTCCAGTTATTCATTCTAGGCAGCGCCATATCGGGTGCGCCAATCATCATGGGAACAAGCCAGTTCGCCAGTCCTGTAAAGGCAGGCATCACTGCCCCAAATACCATGATAAGGCCATGAACTGTGGTCATTTGGTTAAAAAAGTGTGGATCGACCAATTGAAGGCCCGGTTCAAATAATTCGGCTCGAATCACCATCGCCATCGCGCCGCCAATAAAGAACATGGTTAAACTGAACCACAGATAGAGAGTACCGATGTCTTTATGATTAGTGGTTAATATCCAGCGCATTAAGCCTTTTGGTGGATGACCATGATCATTATGAGCCGTTTCTTCATGAACCGCCTCAACGGCTTCATTGGTTTGAGGGTTTGCTGTAGTCATTGTTATCCCTTACTTTTCAACTTTTTCAACATCAGCAGCTTGCACCGCATCACCCACGTTGTTACCCCAAGCATTACGCTCGTAGGTGACAACAGCCGCAATTTCTTCAGCAGTCAGCTGTTTACCAAAAGGCGGCATGGCACTGCCGGGCCAACCAAATTTCACAATATGTATGTGCTTTTCTGCTGGACCTAAGACATATTCAGCGCCCTTTAATGCGGGGAATACCCCTGGAATACCTAAGCCTGTTGGCTGGTGGCATGCCGCACAGTGGGCGAGAAATATTTTTTCGCCTTTTTTGTAGAGTTCGTCTTTAGTGAGGGTTTTAGATAAAGCCGCTTTCGCTTTTGCTGCGGCTTGGAGTTGCGCTTGCTTTTGCGAGGCCAGCCATGTATCAAATTCTGGCCCTTCAACGGCTTTCACTACAATAGGCATAAAACCGTGGTCTTTACCGCATAATTCGGTACATTGACCTCGGTAAGTCCCCGGTTTGTCGATTCTAGCCCAAGCTTCATTGATAAAACCGGGAATAGCATCTTTTTTCACCGCAAACGCAGGCATCCACCACGAGTGGATCACATCGTCAGAGGTCATTAAGAAACGAATTTTACGGTCTGTGGGGAGAACTAATGGCTTATCGACTTCAAGTAAGTAGTGTTCTTGCTTGGCTTGCTTATTTTCGATTTGATCTCTGGGGGTGGCAAGGACACTGTAAAAGCCCACGCCTTTATCAAAATAGTCGTAATGCCATTTCCACTGTGAGCCAGTGATTTTAATCGTGAGGTCGGAGTTACTGGGATCCTCCATCGCCAATAAGGTTTTGGTTGCAGGGATCGCCATGGCAATCAAAATCACAAATGGAATGATGGTCCATAAGATTTCGACTTTGGTACTTTCATGGAAATTGGCGGCAACAGCGCCTTTGGATTTGCGATGCATGATCATGGCGTAGATCATCACGCCAAAGACAATCACCCCGATAACGCAGCAGATATAAAAAATAGTCATGTGCAGGTGATAAACTTCGTGGCTTATCCCTGTCACCCCTTGGGTCATATTCAGGCGCATCGACTCGGCCCAAACTGGCTGCACCATCAGTGCGCCCAACAAACAATACAACACTCGCTTCACTTGACGTCTCCTTTGCTAAACAAAGAAGAGTTACACAGTATCCCACAGCCCTATGCGAACTCTCCGGTTCCCAAAAGCTTGATGATATCTAAGAGCGTAGTGGTTAATTTCCAACAACTCCGAGGTGAGACGATATGACGTGTCTATTCCGGTACGACAATGGTAATGCTATTTCATACTGCTTTGGTGTTTCCACTTTGGCGCTTAACAGCGAATCAAATAGTACGACAGCTTTTCACTGGGACATTTCAACCTAATTCAGCGGATTTAATTTTCTGCCTTACTTTAAGCAAAGCATTCATATTGAATTTTGCTAGGTTTTTATGTCTTTCTTTTAATTAAAACAATTAAATGATAATAAATTGTTAATTTATTATTCAGGTTACCATACTTGGTGCTTACCGATTGATCAAGTTAAGGTTTTTGAAATTTTGCTTAAATTCAGACTAGAAGTGATGAAAAAATAATTGCAGTGACAATGAGAAATAGAAACTATGGAATGTTAGGAAGTCGCTGATAGGTTTATCTCTATAAAGAAGAGCTGCTGCTTCTCAGGCAAAGGTCATTAACTTCAGACCGATGCCGTAATAATTGAAGTTCGCCTCAAATACTACAGAAACCTTAGTGCGCGTAAGCCGTCATGGTTGACGTTTTGTGCATAGAGCTTGATATATCGGCTTCAGTTTCGAAAATAATGCCCATGGCGCGAGCACTTTTAGTGATCAACTGTAAGCGGCGCTTATCTTTCATGTCTAAGCTTGAGGTCCAACAAATCGCGGCGCTGCTGGTGCCTGAAGTCAGTGCCTTCTCCATTGCCCATAAGGTTTCGACTTCGTCTTTGGTATGAACCAAGAGTACTTTGTTTATGGCTATCCCTGCTTTTGCCAAAATCGTTTTGTAGTCATTGCTAGGCGGATTGATCAGTACTATCCAGCGCCCTTGATGGCTCAACTGAGCCAGTTGTGGACTAAGGGTTTGAAGTTCAGTGAGCCCATAAGACTGAGTTTGCACAGTGTTAATGGCTTGAGGCTGCCAAACATTATCACTTTGCCAAAGTCCAGGATGGTGTTGTGTTCCTATTGATTGCATACTCATAACCATTCTCCATTGCGTATCACACCGACTGCTAAACCTTCGATTTCACACTGCTCATAGGTTAAATCAACTTCTATAGGGGCATACTCTTCATTTTCTGCATGTAGGTAAACGACATTTCCCTTTTGTTCAAAACGCTTAACAGTCACTTCGTCTTCTAAGCGCGCTACAACGACTTGTCCATTGTTGGCTTGTTGCTGCTTATGTACCGCTAATAAGTCACCTTCTAAGATACCAATGTCTTTCATGCTGTCACCACGAACTCGCAGTAAAAAGTCGGCAGCAGGTTTAAATAGATGAGCATCAACTTGATAATGCTGCTCAACATGTTCTTGAGCGAGAATAGGCGCACCAGCGGCGACTTGACCAATTAAAGGTAGCCCTGTTTCTTGTTCAGTAACTTCTTGTGTTAGACGAATACCACGTGACGTTCCCGGCATGATCTCAATGTAACCCTTTTTGGCTAGGGCTTTTAAATGCTCTTCGGCAGCATTGGCACTTCGGAATCCAAGGCGGCGAGCAATTTCTGCGCGTGTCGGTGGCATGCCCGTTTCGGAAATATTACTTTTGATCAGCTCTAAAATTTCAGCTTGTCTTGGAGTCAGTGGTCTCATCGTAATGCCTGTTTGTCTATACAGTGTTACTGGTATTATATACAGTAATTACTGTAGCGCAAGAGTTAATCAATTAAGCATGGAACTCAAGAAGTTAAAATTTAACCGCTACAATCTAGCTCATTGTTTTTTATTGACTTAAAAACCTTGCGTTTTAAGTAGACATACCTCAATGTCGTTGATTGTTCTATATGTATTATTTATCATATTTAATGCTGTATCTTATAAAAATAAACATATATGGACATTGATAATGAAAACAAAACTGACTCCCACAGTGGTGGCAAGTTCTTTGTCACTGATTTTTGGTTCTCAATTGGCACTTGCAAATACGCCTACCGACAATCAATCTAATGAAGATGTTGAAAAAATCATCGTTACTGGGCTTCGTTCTAGTATCGTAAGTTCGATTTCACAGAAGAAAGATTCAAGTGAAGTGTCGGATGTGATCACCGCAGAAGACATTGGTAAATTCCCTGACATTAACGTTGCAGAGTCTTTGCAGCGTATTCCTGGGATTCAAATCACCCGTTCTCGTGGTGAAGCCTCTGGCATTGCCATTCGTGGTTTGGATGAAGTGGCAACCTTACTGAACGGCCGTAACTACTTTGGTGGTTCTTCGGATGTGAGTATCAACCGTTTCGCCAGCTTTGAAGATATTCCTGCTGAGCTGGTGGGCTCGGTGAAAGTGTATAAATCCATTTCAGCGGATTTGATTGAGGGCGGTATTGGTGGCGTAGTGGATATTCAACGTACTGATGCATTGAGCCTCGATGGTTTTACTTTTGCTGGTAGCGTTAAATCTCATTACAGTGAGCTTTCAAAAAAGTGGTCACCACGCGGCTCGATTGTTACGGGGAATGTTTGGGATTTAGACGGTGAAGATGAAAAGCTGGGGGTGATCCTTGGTGTTTCTTACTTAGAGCGTACCTTCCGTGAAGATCAAGTTCGCGTTTCCAAGTTTTCCAACATTACAGGTGACTTCCCGAGTGGCAAAGCGCCAGAAGGCGCTAAAGCAATTAAGTCTCTGAACTCTTCACCAGCGTGGGGTGATCGTGAGCGTAAAGTGTATTCCCTTGGTGTGGATTACGCGTTAGATGCTGATACCAAGTTTTATTTTGATGGTGGTTACACCGATTATACCTCTGTGCAAAAGCGTCAAGAGTATGTATGGGGTTTTAACGCTGCCAACATTATTGATGCCGACTTTACAGGCGTGAATGCTAAAAAGCCTTATGCAAAGAGCGTTAAGTTCAGTGATATGACGTTTGATGTACTGAGCATGATTGATGATCGTTATACCAAAACCTATGATGCCGCTGTCGGATTTGAAACCAAGTTTGATAATTGGGCGATCAGCACAGAAGCAAGTTATATCGATACCGACAATGAAACGGCGTTTCGTAACTCAAGGATCCGTGATAACTGGGACAAATTACCAGTAACCGTTAATCAAGGTGGTTTCCCTAACCAACCGCCAGCTGTCGACTTCGGTGACTTTAATGTGGCGGATAAAGGCAACTTTAATATGGTGCAGTGGCGTCACTTAAGTCGCCAGCTCAGTGCGAATGAAAAAGCCTTTAAGCTAGATGCTGACTACTTTTTTGATGAGGGACTCATTACCTCGCTAGAAGCTGGCATTCGTCTGGCAAAACTTGAAACCATCAAAAACACCCAAAATAACCATATTTTTGATGCTTCAGGTAAAACCTATGGCACAACGGATCCATTGGGATTAGTTGAGCCGAGTCGCTGGAACAATTTTATGAGCAAATACAGTGGTGCTCAGTTCTTTGGACAATATGTGGCGATTAACCCAACGTATTTATTGAGCAGAGATGCCGAAATTCGTAAGCACTATGGCTTTGGCTCGCAATCAACCATCCAAAATCCAAAAGATCACTTTGATTATTCTGAAGATGTGTCATCACTGTATCTAAAAGCCAATTTTGATACTGTGATCAGCGATATCTACGTTAGCGGTAACTTTGGCGTGCGTTATGTGAAAACCAAAACCACAGCAGATTATTTCTTTGATACGGGTAATAAAGACGCTGATAACAAGCCGATTTATGAAGATGTTACCGATAACAAAGATTATGCGGAGTGGTTACCTTCCTTCAACATCAATGCAGAGCTTACAGAAGAAGTGATCTTGCGATTTGCGGGTTCTCGAACCTTTGCAAGACCGCATTTAGGTGATTTAGCACCATCATTGGCACTGAACTATGAACAAGGGCGTGGTTCGGGTGGTAATCCTGACTTAGACCCATTTACCGCTGACAGCTTAGATTTGGCACTGGAATACTATTTTGAAGAAGGTGGGTTACTTTCTTCAGGTTTATTCTACAAAAAAGTCGATGGTTTCTTACAAACGATAGAAAGTAAAGAAACCATTGGTGGTCAAGAGTTTGATATTCGTCGTAAGCGCAATGGTGGTTCCGGCACGGTAAAAGGGATTGAATTAGCCTATCAGCAGTTTTTTACTTCTTTACCCGCTCCATTTGATGGATTAGGGGTACAAGCGAACTACACCTATGTGGATTCAGATGTACCTTCTCCTAACCCAGAATTGCCAAACATTGAGCTAGAGCGTTTATCGGACAACAGTTATAACCTTGTCGCCATTTATGAGAAAAACGACTTCTCAGGTCGTCTATCTTATAACTATCGTTCTGATTTCTTAGTCAGTTCAACCGTTAAGCAGGAAGGTTTCGGCCAGCTGGACGCGTCATTCTCCTATCAAATTAATGATCAATTTAGAGTGTCTTTAGATGCGCTAAATTTATTGCGTCGAGATCATTTGGAGGTGAGAGCCGAAGACAATGCTGATCCATTCCGTTGGATTGCCACTGAAAAGCAATTATTGCTGGGTGTGTCTTATAAATACTAATGGATTAATCCGTTAACTGATAAGCCCTTCTTATGATCACCGTAAGAAGGGCTTTTTTCTGAATATTTACTGAATAGTAAGAGGGTTATACTCGCTATGACATGATGGCTTTGTTAGCGTTTTACACAAATCAATCACCACTTTCTGTTATGAAAATATCACGCCTTTTTACTAGTCTATTACTGGTGTTCTCAACGCACTCCATGGCTATGCAACTTATACCTATGGCTATTGGTGGCAAACTTACTGTTCAAGGTGCAACCATTGCTGAAGAGGATACCTCAACTCCGGTAGAGCTCTATTATTCCAATTCATCACAGTTTTATATGAGTGGTGGTTTCAACGCCATAAAGCAGGATTCTCAAGGCGGCGATTATACGTTGGATTTCCATGTACCAGCCTCTGCAGATAACGATATTCCCACCTCAGCAACCACAGTGAATTTTCTGATAGGGTTCCAGCCCGACGGTGCAGCTCCCGATAAATTAGGAACGGCATTATGTACTATGGATATGTCGTACGCTGTGGCCAGCAAAGCGCTTACTCTGTCTAATGCTAACTGTAAGAACAGTTATGGATTGGATAATTACCAGTTCAATGTGAGCTTTGGCGGACAAAGTACGACAACGCTTGATGATATTTCCTCAAATAGTGCTCAATTACCGAGCTTTGATATTGCGGTATCAGCTAAATAAATAACACGTCCTCGGCTGAAACCAATGATCTGTTTATAGTTGAGAACGCCCCCTTGTTGTTGACCGTTCATGGCTTTGCCTATGAGTTGGTTTTCTATTGAGCCGTACAGCTAAATGGGCTTGCAAAATTCGAATCATCCCACGCTTTAATTCTTTGTTTTTAAAATTGAAACCTGTTGTAAAGGTGTTTTCTACATCAACTAGGGCGTCGGCATCACATTTTGAGAGTAATTGATTAAATTGGTGAAGTGTGTGACTGACATCAGGCGTAAGAGCCAGCCATTTAAATCTATAAGGAGCCAGCTCTGACTTGACATCCATAGGCGCTTCTCTGGAGGGATCGTGGCCACTGGTATGCACAATGGCATGATTGAGTCGTTCATCTGAAACTTTACCTTGAAGCTGTTTATAAATGAACAGGTGATTGTCTGCTTGTCGGAATAAGTCGATATGTTGATGAGTCAGTAATTGTTGGACATTGTTTATGTGTCCTCTTTCTAATGCAAAATCCAAGGCTGAATATGCACAGGGAGCGAGCTCATTGATTTTACAATAAGGCAGCATAGCCTTTATGACCTCGGGCGAATCACTCATATAGGCGGCTAACTGGAAGGCATTGCCACCTATAAGAGAGCAGAAAAGCGACACTTGCTCAGGAGCATGCTCGATAATTTTTATTGCAACCTGAGGTTGCTTGGCCTTAACGGCTTCGATTAGAGGAATAAATGGAAGCGACTGGGCAAGAGGGAGATTCTCATTCAGATGGACTAGCCTTTGTTCGACCAATTGGACATTCCCAGTTTTGATGGCTGTGAGAAGCAGTTGATGCTGTTGTTTTTGAGGGTAGTCCCTGTCAAAGCATTCAAGTGGAATTAACTCAGGGTGTTGACAAAGCCAATTTAATTCCTGATGGGTTACATGTTCAGTTAGATTTTCATTGAAAGAATGGATAATGATGGCAGCGGTTAGACTGTCGACATTCAATTGTTTGGCAAACTCTAGCCAGCAGGCAAGTAAGGGCTTTGGAATATTGGGTAACAAGCGTATATAACTACGAGTTTGTTCATCGTTGCCTTTGGGGTTTGCTATCCAACCTGAGCACTTAATACACCAAGCTAAATTTTTAAAATATACATGGGCTGATTGCCAGTTAAGAGCGGGGTGCTCCTTTATCTTATTGACGACGTCTGCAATTGAATGACAGTTAAATGAGAGATGGATAAGCTCATACATAACATTGATTTCGCCACAGCTCTCTACTTTTTCCCAGCTCTGTTCCCAATCATTTTCGGCTTGCTGTTCTTGTTGATAAATCGTTGTCTTGGGTCGTTCAGGCAAGAAACGCAATGCCTCTCTAGCTCGTTTTAAGCGCTGTGTTAACTCTGTTGTTAAAATTTTCAGTTGTTCGTTTTGAGCTAGTTCAAAATTGCATTTTTGCTCAACTTGTAATGGAAGAAACAAGCGCAGCCGCCCTTGTTGCAATAGTTGTAATAAAAATGGTTGGTACTGTGTGTGGCTCAAGGCCATTTGCAGAGCGGTGCCTTTGGCGGTCATTTGGTTTAGATTGATCGACTCACAGGCAATCAGAGCCTTAAATGCGTTGAGGTGGTTTGAGTGTATACATTGATGCAGTATTGAGCCATTTTCGGGAGCAATTTGAAGTTCTCGTTCGAGGGCTTCAGGTGGTAAAAGTTTGAGTACATGGGCTGTGAGTTTGAAGCTATTTAGCGTAACAACCCGCAGTAGTAACCGTTCAGGGCAACAATTGGTCTCTGCTTTGGCATCTAACGATGGGTTTTGCGAATGAATAAAGGACAACAAGATCTGGATAGCAAACGTATCACTTTCTTTGAGTAGAAAGCTGAATACTTGGTTTACGCCATCGGCGGCAAGTCTACTGTTATCTCTCAATATAAGTTCTAGCTTACCTAACCTACATATATGCATAGCTTGCTCGGAGGTAATGAGGATGCCTCTCCTCGCTTGCTCAACGACAATGCAAAGTTGTAACCGATTGTTTGACATCGATTTTAATGTTTGAAATTCAACCTTGGATAGATAGCGTAAAGGCGTTAATTTGTCATAATCTACGCTGGCTTTTTTAGAAGACCTGTTTTTCGCTAGCTGCTGTTGAAGCTCAATAAACTCATCTTCCAAGACGGTATTGAAAAAATTAAAGACGCGAAATTGTACTAAGGGATGATTATGGAGCAGCTGATGAATTGTCCGTGATTCAGGAAAAATGACAATACTCAGGCACTGCTTAGCTTCTTCTAATGAGTTAACTTCTAGTGCATTTAAGTAGCCAGTAAGAATGTTTCTGTTGGTTTCACGTCTTGCCAAATGAAGAATTTGATAAACATTGAGTCCTGTTTGTGTACCTTTATGTTGTACCCAAAAGAAATTACCCCAAGCTTGTTTAACGTTAAAGGTAGGTTTTACCGTCTGCTGTTGTTTTCTGTTATGTGGCGATGCCGTCAATGTACATACACTTGTTGCCATTGGAGCAAAATGCGCTCGATATTGCCGTTGAAGGATCCCTAACCAATGGAGGTTGAGTGAACGAACGTCTACTCCACTTGAAGAACCATCGTAATTAAGTAAATCGGACAGTTTTATTTTATCAAGTAAAAAGGAGTTGAATGGCTCTAACACTAATAAATTGATGTCTTGTAATAACTCTCCTTTAATTTGAGTAAAGTCCACCACTGAATTGGTCGCAGAAATCATTCGATGCCTTTGCAAGTGACCAGTTAGATTTTCAAAATAGCGTTCACAAATCGTACTCATGATATGTGAAGCGGTAAGCAAAGCTCCAACTTGTCGAGCAAAATGAGAATAATAGTGCTCAGGGTATTTTCTTCGATAACCGATACCACTGTCATCAGCAGCGGCTTCAATGGCAAACATCGGATCTACACTTCTGATGAGGTGATGCACAATATGTGATTCATATTCTCTTCCGAGGGAACGGTATGATGATCCTCGGTTTTGTTCCGTAAAATACCGCTGTGCTTCAACCTTGACCATTTCAGAACACAGGTTTTTTAACACGCCGTTGGCACCTAAATAGGAAAAGTGAAGTTTACGGTATGCTTCAGAAATTCGAGATTGTACTCCACCGGTACAGGTGTCGAGCCCATCGATCATGTCATCGATTAAATCGATTTGCATGGCGAACGGTAGTGGTGAACCTTCTACGAAATGAACCACTCGGTGAAACTCCAATCTTGCTTCACCATATAGGCAGCACCGATAATCGGGGACACTTTGATCAATAACCTTACAGCTATCACTTTTTTCGAATAAGTGATATTCGAAGGTTTCGATTTTTTGGAGTTTTGATTTTTGCTCTTTTTGAATGAAAAATTTCTCAACTAATTTTTTTAGTTTTTTTATATCGGCTTTGTAAGAATCTGAAAAAGCGACAAACGTATGTCGTGATTTAAATGAAGAGTAAGTATCATTTTGATGAAAACACAATACCGTTGAAAACGTAACTGCTTTGCCTGTTTCAGTGACTTGATACAGCTTTTGCGGACTGCTTTTAAACACGACCCTATCGGTGGCTCGGTAAGTGCCACGTACTTGAAAACGAAGTGAAACGTCAACTGCTAGCATAAACGTTTGAATAAAAACTGGAGTAGAGCATTATCCCAGTAAAAAAATGTTGTTTCATTTTAGTGAGATAAAAATCAGGTTAAATATTATTTACTCATCATGCCAAGGTTATACCCCCTAGGAATTGAGATAAGAACAAATTGATAATTTCAGTTCGTACAAAGCAAAGATTTATGTTGTTGAATAAAACAATTACTTATCCTCGCTTCGATAAATTGGTATTCTAGAGGGAATATTTAGATTTAGACGTCACGCTCCTATGCTCAAACATGATTCCTGGTTTTTTAAATCCTTGCGTTTTATTCAAAAGTGGTTTGTTCATACTATCGTCGTACCGCAAGAGCCATTTTCAGATTTAAACATTAAGGCTGACAAGCCTTTGGTTTATGTGATGAAAACGGAATCCGTCAGTGACTTTGCCGCGCTGAGTGAAATCACTGCCAAATACGGTCTGCCCGATCCTTATGAGCCCGTTACCATCAATGGGCAATCCGTTTCCAGAGTCGTGTGCTTACAAGGGGCTAAGCCTTTGTTTGGCTCAAACCAAAACGATCAAGAGTATTTGAATAATTTCAGTCAATTACTTGAATGGCATCATCAAGATCCGCAGTTGGATATTCAGCTTATGCCAGTGAGTCTGTATTGGGGACGTACGCCGGGTAAAGAAGATGACACCATGAAGGCGGCAGTACTGGAGAGAGAAACGCCAACTTGGTTGCGCAAGTGCTTAATGATCCTATTTTTAGGGCGCCATAACTTCATTCAATTTTCCAATGCCGTTTCATTGCGTTATATGGCGGATGAGCACGGTACTGATGAGCGCATCGCACATAAGCTCGCTCGTGTTGCTCGAGTGCATTTTGGACGTCAGCGCAAAGTGATGACCGGTCCTGACTTACCTAAGCGTCAAACTTTGTTTAAACAGTTATTAGCATCAGAAGCGATCCAAGATGCCATTGATGAAGAAGCGAAAAGTAAAAAAATCTCCCGTGAGCAGGCGAAAGCTCGTGCCGAAGAGTACCTAGATGAAATCGCTGCCGCTTATTCTGATAACTTAGTTAGGGTTTGTGAGCGCTTGCTAACTTGGCTTTGGAATAAGCTTTATAAAGGCATTAACATCAGAGGTGCGGAGTCGGTACGCCAGCTGCATCATGACGGTCATGAAATCGTGTATGTTCCTTGTCATCGCAGCCATATGGATTACCTCTTATTGTCGTACATTCTCTATTACGAAGGGATGGTACCACCGCACATTGCGGCGGGTATTAACCTCAACTTCTGGCCAGCAGGTCCTATGTTCCGTAAAGGTGGCGCTTTCTTTATTCGTCGTAGCTTTAACGGCAACAAACTGTATACCTCTGTTTTTCGCGCTTACTTAGATCAGCTGTTTGATAAAGGCTATAGCGTTGAGTACTTCACTGAAGGTGGACGTTCACGTACTGGTCGATTATTAAATCCGAAAACGGGCATGCTCGCCATGACGGTAAACAGTGTTTTGCGTGGCTCAAAACGTCCTGTAACCTTAGTACCAGTGTACTTAGGCTACGATCACGTAATGGAAGTGTCGACGTATCACAAAGAACTCAGCGGTAAGAAAAAACAAAAAGAATCCGTGTGGCAAGTGTTTGGTGCTATTCGCAAACTGGGTAACTTTGGTCAAGGCTATGTGAACTTTGGTGAGCCTATTCAAGTTCAGCAACACCTTAATGACATTGAGCCCAATTGGCGTCAGCAGATGGCGGAAGATCCGAATCAGAAGCCGCAATGGTTAACACCAGCGGTAAATACGCTAGCCACCAAAGTCATGAGCAACATTAATGGCGCTGCTGCGGTCAGCTCTGTAACTTTAGTGAGCTTGATTTTATTGTCATCTGAGCAAAAATCGCTAGATAAAGCCAGCCTTAAACGCCAGCTTGCTCTGTACTTGAAGCTGCTTAAAGCGGTGCCATATTCCGAGTTTACCTCTGTGCCAGAAGGCAATGAAGATACCTTACTTGAGCAAGCCTTAGAGCTTGAGAAATTCACCATTGAGCCGGATAAATACGGTGACATCGTGTCACTTGATGACACTCAAGCGCGAGAAATGACCTACTATCGCAACAACATTGTTCACTTGTTTGTGTTGCCAGCGTTGATTGCAAATTGCATTTTGCGTCATGAGCACATCAGCCGCGAAGGCATTTTAGAGCATATCGAGCAACTGTATCCATTGATGCAAGCTGAGCTATTTTTGAATGTTCCAGAGCTGACGGCTCATGTTGATGCCTTTATTGAACACTTTGAAGCCCAAGAGCTCATTAAGCTAACCGAAGGCGGCTATAAACACGTTGAAGCGAATATGTTGGCACTTAATATTCTGGCTCGCACCCTTGATGAGATGCTGCAGCGTTACGGTATTTTATTTAACTTACTTGAGCAGCAACCCGATATAGAGCGCGTTGATTTAGAAAGAGAAAGTTTAGCCTTAGCCAAACATTTAGGGACGTTGCATGGCATTGCTGCCCCAGAGTTTTACGATAAGAAATTGTATGCTACTTTGACCGTTAAACTGAAAGAATTAGGGTTTATCGGACAATCGGAGCCAAACATGTCACTTTCGTCACTTGTGTCTCAATTCAATCATTTGCTTGATCCTGCGGTTAAGCAAGTTCTCATTAACAGTGTAAAGCAGTCACAAACTCAAGAGCCTATTAATTAATGGCGGCGGCACAGGGCGTTACCTCACCCTCTGTAATTGGCGGAGCCATGATTGTTGCTGGCACCGCTGTTGGTGCTGGCATGTTTACTTTGCCCGTGGTTGGGGCTGGGATGTGGTTCAGCTACTCAGTGTTGATGTTGCTGGTGGCTTGGTTTTGTATGATGATGGCCGGTTTGTATCTGCTTGAGGTGAATCTGCATTACAAAGCTGGCGTTAATTTTGATTCTCTCACTAAGACGATTTTAGGTAATTTTTGGCGAACCGTCAGTGGTGTCAGTATTGCGTTTTTAATGTATGTACTGACTTATGCCTATGTCAGTGGTGGCGGCTCTGTCGTTAATCATAGCTTGCAGGCTATTGGTCTTAGCTTGCCGCAAGGCTGGGCAGGCCTAGTGTTTGCGGGTGTGTTGGCAACCATCGTCATCATTGGAACCAAGCATGTCGGGCGCATTTCCACCATTATGTTAGGTGGCATGTTGATCACCTTCTTTATGGCTACTGGTAATTTACTCTTAGACGTTGAACCCGCTAAGTTGTGGATGCCAAATGGTGATCCTCACTATTCCCTTTATATCCTTGGTGCCTTGCCCGTTGGTTTAGCCAGTTTTGGTTTTCAGCAAGTGGTGCCAAGTTTAGTGAAATACTATGATAAATCGGCGTCACATGTGCTCAAGGCAATACTGATCGGCACCGTATTGGCTTTGGTGATTTATATCTGCTGGATGATGGTTACCATGGGTCATATTGCCCGCAGTGAGTTCTCTCATATTATTGCCTTGGGGGGCAATATGGGGGCGCTGATTGAGGGAATGTCAAAAGTGGTGTCCAGTGCTTGGTTATCGAACTTACTGACCTTATTTGCCAATTTAGCGGTTGCGTCATCTTTCTTAGGAGTGAGCTTAGCTTTATTTGACTTTATAGCCGATTTATTTGGCTTTGATGACAGTTGGTCAGGTCGAATTAAATCTGGCTTAGTCACCTTTGTACCACCAACGGTGTTAGGAATTTTCTTACCTAATGGGTTTATCATGGCCATTGGCTTCGCGGCGTTAGCTGGGGCTATTTCTGTGGTGATCATTCCTTGTCTGATGGCTATAAAAGTACGAAAACTTAACCCTGACAGTCATAGTTTTCGTGTGCCAGGCGGCAGTGGATTATTAGGAGTGGTGTTCTTATACGGTATCGCCGTTATGGTATGCCATTTACTCAATATGGCAGGATTGCTGCCTATGTTTGGTTGATAAGTACCTGACCATAAGCTTCTCAAGATTTTCTTGTGCTCAGTTTTATCACTCTACTGCGTTGCAATTTCGGTTACATAGCTATGGCTATGCGACCTTCATTGCGCCTTGTATTGCACTAAACCTGAACACAATAATTTTCAAAGAACTTATCGACAGGCACTTAAGCCCCTATTGTTTGATTTCAAAAGCCAGCTTGAACGCTGGCTTTTTTATCAGTGCTTATCAAGATTTCAGTTGTCGCTGATACCATAACCAATAAATTGCAGGTAGAACAAACAGCGATAACAAAGGAGCGGTGATCATGCCGCCAACCATAGGTGCTGCAATGGCTTTAAGTACTTCATTACCTGAGCCCACGCCCCATAATGCTGGCAACAGTCCAAAGAAGATGGTGGCCACCGTCATGGCTTTAGGGCGGATACGCATCAAAGCGCCTTGCATGATGGCGTGGCGTAAATCAGACGTGGTAGACAATTGCTGTTTGGCTTTTGCATCACTGATGGCATTGTTCAAGTAAAGCAACATGATGACGCTAAACTCAGCGGCTACCCCCGCCAGAGCAATCATGCCGATGATCACTGCGGTAGAAAACTGAATGCCCATCGCATAAATCAGCCAAGTACTACCGACTAAAGCGAACGGCAGTGACAGCATCACCATAGTGGCTTGGCTTGCTTGCTGAAAAGTCATTAATAGCAGAATGAAGATCACTACCAGTACTACTGGGATCACAACAGACAAGGTGTTTTGTACGCGCTGTAGATACTCATATTGACCCGCAAACTCGTAAAAATAACGTGGTGGCAGAGCTAAAGACTGATCCAAGGCTGTTTGAGCCACATGAATATAGTTTCCGAGCGCAATATTTTTGATATCTACAAAGACCCAGCTGATCAGCTGTCCGTTTTCACTTTTGAGCATGGCGGCATCAGAGCGCAATGTGATCTCAGCAAGATGTGAGAGTGGGATCATTTGCCCCTGATTACTGGTGACGGGTAATTGCTTGATGGCTTCAAGGTTATCCCTTAATTCACGTGGGTAGCGCACGATGATGGGATAGCGCACATTGCCTTGAATTGACTCACTGATGGTCATGCCGCCAATTGCAAAGCGTACTACGTCGTGCAGTTGTTGCTGACTGATCCCATAGCGAGCTGCAACATCGAGTTTGGGCTCGATATCTAAATAACGTCCGCTGCTGCTGCGTTCGGCGTATACCGACTGTGTGCCGTCAAGTGGCGCTAAAATGGATTCTATCTGCTGACCAATGTTCTCAAGCTCTTTTACATCTTCACCGCTGATCTTGATACCAACAGGGGTTTTAACACCTGTCGATAACATATCAATGCGAGTTTTGATGGGTTGTACCCAAGCGTTGGTTAGCCCTGGTACTTGAACCTTTGCATCCAGCTCAGCAATGATGCCATCTAAGGTCATTCCACTGCGCCATTGATCTTTAGGCTTAAGTAAAATGGTGGTTTCCAGCATGGTCAGTGGTGCGGGATCGGTCGCGGTTTGCGCGCGTCCCACTTTACCAAAGACACGCTTCACTTCAGGCACGGTTTTAATGAGCCTATCGGTTTGCTGTAGCAGCCGCCCGGCTTTGGCGGCACTGATCCCCGGCAGTGTGGTGGGCATATACATCAAATCCCCTTCTTCTAACTCAGGCATAAACTCAGTGCCCGTATGAGCGATGGGGTAATAGCTGCTGGTTAAAATGGAGATAGCCGCTACTAATGTCAGTTTTGGATGTTTGAGTACTTGATTAAGCAGAGGGCGATAGCTTGCCATCAAGCCACGGTTTAATGGGTTTTGCTGCTCAGAAGGGACTTTCCCTTTGATCAAAAAGCCAATCACCACAGGAATAAGGGTGATCGACAGTAAGGCGGCGACTGCCATGGTAAAGGTCTTAGTGAATGCTAGCGGGCTGAACAGTCGACCTTCCTGTGCTCCTAGAGCGAACACAGGTACAAAGCTAAGCGTGATGATCAGCAGCGAGAAAAACAGCGCGGGTCCCACTTCTACACAGCTTTGTTTTATCAGCTGCCAGTGTTCAGTATTGCTGGGTGTTCGCTGATGTTGCTGCTCAAAGGCTTCGAGATGTTTATGAGTGTTTTCCACCATCACAATTGCGCCATCGACCACGGCGCCAATCGCAATCGCAATGCCACCCAGACTCATAATGTTGGCATTGATCCCAAGATGGTTCATTAAAATGAACGCACCTAATATCGACAGCGGCAGTACTAAAATCGCTACGAGTGTCGAGCGAGCATGGAATAAAAACAGCAAACACACCAGCGCCACAATCAGCATTTCTTCGCCAATTTTGACGAATAAATTATCGACCGAATTATTAATGAGCTCGGAGCGATCGTAGGTAGGCACAATCTCTACGCCTTCAGGTAATCCTTTTTTCAATTGCTCTAGACGAGCTTTCACCGTTTCAATCGTGGCTTTGGCATTATTTTGATAACGCATGACAATAATGCCGCCCACCACTTCACCTTTACCATCAAGCTCGGCAATACCGCGGCGGCTGCTTGGTCCTAAGCGGACGGTGGCGATGTCTTTTAGCAACAGAGGTGTGCCCGAAGGCGATACCTTCCCAACAGGTAAGTGCTCAATTTGAGCGATGTTGGTGAGATAACCTTTAGCACGGATCATATATTCCGCTTCTGCCATTTCTACCACAGAGCCACCAACCTCACGGTTGTGCATCTTGATGGTGTCGATCACTTGCTTGAGGGTTAAGCCAAAATTTTGCAGTAAACTTGGATTCACCACGATTTGATAGCTTTGCTTCATGCCGCCAATCGTAGCTACTTCGGCAACGCCTTCAATGCTTTGTAGAGCAGGCTGTAAGTACCAATCTTGTAAGCTGGTGAGCTGTGATAAATCATGATTGCCAGAATGGTCGACTAACGCATACTCATAAATCCAGCCTACGCCAGACGCATCAGGCCCCAAAATGGGCTGTACGCCTGAGGGTAATAGGCTTGAAGCTTGAGATAAGGTTTCTTGTACACGACTCCGCGCCCAATAACTGTCGGTGTCATCATTAAAAATCACATAGATGTAGGAATCACCAAACAGAGAAAAACCACGAACGGTTTTTGCCCCAGGGACACTCATTAAAATGTTCGACAGTGGGGTGGTGATCTGCTGCTCCACCAATTGTGGTGATTGACCTGAATATTGGGTTTTCACAATCACTTGCACATCCGATAAGTCAGGCAAGGCATCAATAGGGGTACGCTTAAGTTCAAGCACACCCCATCCGGTCATCAATAAAGCTAACATGATGACGATTAAGCGCTGCTCCAGCGCGAGAGAAATAATACGTGCTAACATTCTTCCCTCCTAGTGCTGGTGAGCGCTAGATAAACGCTCTAAACCACCGCGTAGACTGGATTCTGAGTCCAATAGGAATTGCCCTGACACCACTACCTGATCGCCTTCTTTTACGCCTGACAGTACTTCGACTAAGCCTTTGCGTTTCAGCCCAGTGGTAACGCCTCTGGCTTCAAAAGTGTTATCTGAGGTTTTCACAATAACGCGATTGTCAGTACCGGTTTGGATCAAAGCATGTTGTGGAATAGTCAGCACATGGTGTTTTGCACCACCAAGTAGCTCAACATCGACCAAAGCATTATGTTTTAGCGGTACAGAACTAGACTCAAACACAATACGAGCACGACTGCTTCGAGTCACAGGATCTTGATCAGGATACAGATACTCAACCTTGCCGATACGTGTTTCCCCTGCGGTGGTGACAGGTTTCACTCTGGCAGTGATACCTGTTGTTAGCCAAGGTTGATTGGCATCGTAAATATCGGCGACGACCCAAATGTCATTGGTACTGGCAATGGCAAGCACTTCGGTTTTAGGCTCAATATACATACCTTCGCGAACGTTAAGGGCTTTAATAACGCCCGCTTGTTTGGCGTAGTAATTGACTAAAAATTGGCTTTGCTTTTGCTTTTGAAGCTGCTGAATTTGCTTTGGACTGATCCCAAGCAATAACAAGCGAGTGCGTGATTTTTCAAGTAGTTCTGCATATTTACGACTGCTTGGATTTTTCTCGTAGGTATTCAGTGTCAGCAAAAAATCATCTTGAGCGGTGATCAGCTCTGGTGAATAGAGCTGATACAACAGTTGCCCTTGCTTGATTTGCTCACCAATGCTGCTTACCGCTAACTTCTCAATCCAGCCACTAACACGGGCGTGTTGGTGATGAATTTTACGTTCGTCGTATTTGGCGATGCCAGTGGTTTTCACGTATTGCCATAAGGTTTGGCGCTTTACTGACGAAACCTTAATCGACAGAGCTTGTTGCATATCGCCAGACACGCTGATGGATGGCGTGTTAGTGTTTTCACTGGCAACGGATTTCACCAAGTCCATCCCACAAATCGGGCACGTACCCTCGTGATCTTTTTTGATATGGGCATGCATTGGGCATACGTATTGTGCTTTAGGTGCAAGCACTTGGTGCATTGAATGATCGTGATTGGCCGCAAATGCTGATGCCAACGTGCCCAGCCATAGCAGGGCAATAAAGGAATAACGCATCATAATTTCCTATTGTTAATTCAGAAAAATGCCCCGAATAATTGGGGACAGAATAATTAAGCTGAATTAGGCAATAGGAGGGCGCAGACTCGGATCGGGATGGTATTGATAGAAAAAGCGGTTATGAAATGCCATTGCTTGAGTAGATCTCGGTAACGACATTTTTAAGGCACTATAGGTTAGGCTGACGCCAGCCACAACGCCACAAGGCTCACAACTGCCTTGGCAATCGTGTTGCTCTGTTTGGCAACAGTCATGAGTCATGTTGGAGACTTTGGTTTGCATCACCTTGCTGTCATGATGGCAATGCTCATCCATCGTCATAGATTGACTCATTGGTGCTTGAGAGGAATTCAAGGCAGGCAAGGTCGCTGCCGACACGCTTTGCGTGAGCAGAAAACACACACTGATGATGATCAATAGAGCGTATTTCATCTAACCTAATTTAATTCCCATAACTCATTGCCGCTGAATCTAGCATAAAAAGACCCGCAAAGCCGAGCTTTTGTTACGAGCTTTGATGAAAGTATAATCGAGAGTCCACTTGTCCAGCTACTTTTTGTTTGAGTAGTCGCCAGTGTTGAGGTACGGTTAATTGAGTCGCATCTGATTCTAATTCTACATAAATTAACGCTTCATCCGTTAACCATTGGTTTTCAATTAACAGTTTGATACTAGGCTCAAGCAGGTTTTTGCGAAACGGTGGATCAAGGAAAATTAAATCAAAAGGCTTTTCTGGCACTTGCTTTAATAACGATAAGCTATCCCCTTGGCTTACTTTAGCACTGTCACATTTTAAAGTATCGAGGTTTTGCTGAAGCTGTTTTGCAGCTTTTTTATCGAGCTCAAATAACTGTGCGAATTCAGCATAACGGGATAAGGCTTCAAAACTCAAACTGCCGCTGCCTGCAAAACAATCCAATACTCGAGCACCACGTACATCTGCCATTAACCAATTAAACACCGTCTCTTTGATACGGTCTGTCGTGGGGCGAAGCCCTTCAACATCATGGATAGGTAATTTTCGCCCACGCCATTGCCCTGAAATAATACGAACTTGGCTGCTTTGTGACTGTTTTTTCGCCATGATATTCCTATGTTGTGCTGAAAGAGAAAATGGTAAACTCTGGTGTTTAACAGAATTTTAAATGAAACGGCTGCTTGGTTTAAGTGAAATCATGCGGCTTTCAACCTAAAAACATCAATTGGCTACGTTTACAAGCGTTTCACCCATTCGGTGAGTGATGAAATCATAAAAATTGCGCCTTTCAGATAGTTATTAACTTAACGAGCGTTCAACTGATGTTTTTAGGTTCACTGATTGCTGGGAAATAAAATGGCAAAGAAAGGTTTTTTCTCTTGGTTCCGTAGGGATAAGTCAAAGGCGAAAGACGAGCCTAAACAAGTAGAAACACAAGAAGAAGTACAGACAGTTGAAACTCCAGAAGCTGAAGTTGTTGAGTCACAGCCAGCAATTGAGAGTAAGCCAGTAGAAGTAAGCGTTGAATCTACAGAGGTTCAAGATCAACAAACACCTCAAGATAGCCAAGAAAAGGTTGTTGAAACAGGCACAGAGGTCGAAAATCTTGCAGAGCCAGAGCCAGAGCCAGAGCCAGAGCCAGAGCCAGAGCCAGAGCCAGAGCCAGAGCCAGAGCCAGAGCCAGAGCCAGAGCCAGAGCCAGAGCCAGAGCCAGAGCCAGAGCCAGAGCCAGAGCCAGAGCCAGAGCCAGAGCCAGAGCCAGAGCCAGAGCCAGAGCCAGAGCCAGAGCCAGAGCCAGAGCCAGAGCCAGAGCCAGAGCCAGAGCCAGAGCCAGAGCCAGAGCCAGAGCCAGAGCCAGAGCCAGAGCCAGAGCCAGAGCCAGAGCCAGAGCCAGAGCCAGAGCCAGAGCCAGAGCCAGAGCCAGAGCCAGAGCCAGAGCCAGAGCCAGAGCCAGAGCCAGAGCCAGAGCCAACAGCCGAAGCTCAGCTGGAACCACAAGCAAAGCCAAAAAAAGAAGGTTTTTTTGCACGTCTAAAACGAGGCTTGCAACGCACCAGTGAAAACATTGGTAGTGGTTTCATTGGCTTATTCAAAGGCAAGAAGATTGATGATGAGCTGTTTGAAGAACTTGAAGAACAGCTATTAATTGCCGATGTGGGCGTCGAAACCACCACACGCTTAATCGATAGCTTGACGCAACATGCGTCGCGTAAACAGCTGAAAGACGGTGAAGCCTTATATGAGTTGCTTCGAGAAGAAATGCAACAAACGCTTGAGCCAGTATCAGCGCCACTTATTCCTGAGGTTCCAGAAGGGCAAGACGGTCCGTTTGTGATCTTAATGGTGGGCGTAAACGGTGTGGGTAAAACCACTACCATTGGTAAGCTTGCCAAACAGTATCAAAGCCAAGGTAAATCGGTGATGTTGGCGGCAGGAGACACCTTCCGTGCCGCCGCGGTTGAGCAGTTGCAAGTGTGGGGACAACGTAACGATATTCCAGTGATTGCACAACACACAGGAGCAGACAGTGCTTCAGTATTATTTGATGCCTTGCAAGCGGCGAAAGCGCGTGGCGCTGATGTACTGATTGCTGATACCGCAGGACGTTTGCAAAACAAATCGCACTTGATGGAAGAGCTGAAAAAAGTCGTTCGCGTAATGAAAAAGCAAGATATGAACGCACCGCATGAAGTGATGTTGACCTTAGATGCCAGCACTGGGCAAAATGCCATCAGTCAGGCACAATTGTTCCAAGATGCGGTAGGGGTAACGGGCATTACGTTAACCAAGCTTGATGGTACCGCAAAAGGCGGGGTGATTTTTGCTATTGCCGATAAGTTCTCAATTCCAATTCGTCATATTGGTGTTGGTGAGCAAATTGATGATCTACGCGCTTTTGATGCCAAAGACTTTATTGATGCGCTGTTTAATCAAGAAGAGCAGAATCCTAATCAGTCTTGATAGACTGGATGAATGTTTAACATTCAATGTCATATGATAGGGGTCATAATGTGGTAAGACAACCGTCCATGACAGGATGTCACGGTCGTCAGTACATGGACGTGCGTTTCTGTTGTTGTCCATATTATGACTCCTTAGTTAAGGCTCAACCTCTGAGAATATTGGGCAAAAATAATTAACGGAATACTATGATTGAGTTTGAGCAGGTAAGCAAAGTTTATCCCAGTGGTCAAAAAGCCTTAACTCAGGTGAATTTTGCCCTAGGCTCTGGGGAAATGGCGTTTTTAACTGGGCATTCGGGGGCTGGTAAAAGTACCTTGCTCAAACTGATCACCGCGATTGAGCGAGCCAGCGCTGGTCGAGTCATTGTTAATGATTACGATGTCTCGGCTCTCAAACCCAAGCAAGTGCCGTATTTTCGCCGTAACATTGGTATGATCTTCCAAGATCACCACTTATTGATGGACAAAAGTGTGTTCGATAATATCGCGCTGCCTTTGATCATCGAAGGCTACTCTATGGGCGATATAAAAAAGCGGGTTGCGGGTGCGCTGGATATGGTGGGGTTATTTGGTAAAGAAAAGCACCTGCCAATCATGCTCTCTGGTGGTGAACGCCAACGAGTAGGGATTGCCCGTGCCATCGTCAATAAGCCTTCATTATTGTTGGCGGATGAACCTACGGGTAACTTAGATCCTAAACTGTCTATGGATATTTTAAGGCTGTTTGAGATCCTCAATGATGTCGGCACCAGTGTCTTGATTGCCACCCATGATTTGGGCTTGATCGCTCGCATGAAATATCGCACTTTGACTTTAAAGCAAGGTAGAATGTTGGGAGGTGAGCATGACTAAGCCAACTTCCAGCCTTAATGCTCTTAATCACAGTAAGTTGCCATTGTCAGGTCGAATAGTGATGTTTTTTGTTCGTCATATTCAGCAGGCGCTTGCCAGTGTTGGCGAAATTTGGCGAACACCAGTCTCATCGTTAATGACCATGATCGTATTGGGCGTCAGTTTAAGCTTACCTGCCGCGTTGCAAGTACTCGTTAAAAATGCCGCTGTGATCACCAACTCATGGGACAATGCGGCGCAAATTTCACTTTTTATTGATTCTCCTCGTAGTGAAGCTAGCATTCAGTCTTTACTCACTCGTATAAAGTCCGATCCAGATGTCAGTGAGGTGCAATACATCAGCCGCAAACAAGCCTTAGACGAGTTTCAAGCGTTATCAGGCTTTGGCGATGCGTTAGCTTATTTGGACGACAACCCGCTGCCAGCTGTGGTAAGCGTTACCCCGACCACTCAAGCCTCAAGCCCAGCTAAAGCCAAAGCGCTGCTCAAACGTTTAGAGCAAGAGCAACAAATCAGCTTTGGGCGTTTAGATATTGAGTGGCTACAGCGCTTACAAGCCATCGTATCCATCATTCAACGAGCGGTGTTTGCGGTTGCACTCTTGCTGATTTTGGCGGTGACCTTAGTGATAGGCAATACGATCCGTTTATCCATTGTGAATCGTCAGCGAGAAATCGAAGTGATGAAGCTGGTGGGGGCAACTGATGCCTTCATTCAACGTCCATTCTTATATTCTGGTCTGTGGCTAGGTATTATCGCTGGTGGATTGGCTGTCATCATAGTGCAAAGTTTGGTGTGGTATCTTGATGGTGCTTTAGTCGGTTTACTACAATTGTATGACTCGCCGATGTCGCTATCCATGTTGTCACTTAAAGAATGCGGTTTTCTCTTGTTATTTGCGGCGCTTTTAGGTTGGTTAGGTGCTTATCTATCAGTAAGGCAGCACTTAAAGGCGATTGAGCCTAGATAGAACTTTTAACTGGTATAATAGTCTTATACCTTGTTGCAAGCTTAATAAGAATTAACTTGATGGTTGACATATTCTGTCAAATAATGAATATTGTTCAATCCGAGCTTTTTATTGTTTCACTTTTTTTATTTCATTTAGGAGCTTACTTAAATGACCCAAGACAAACATTCGATGGCACTGATGGCTGTCCCACAAGGGAGCAGCAGCCTAGAGTCTTATGTTCAGTCCGTAAATGGCATTTCAATGCTGGATGCGCAGACGGAATATGAACTTGCCAAACGTTTGCAGGAAACGGGTGATTTACAAGCGGCTAAAAAGCTCATTATGTCGCATCTTCGTTTTGTGGTGCATGTGGCTAAAGGCTATTCTGGCTACGGTTTGCCACAAGCGGATTTGATCCAAGAAGGTAATATTGGTTTGATGAAAGCGGTAAAACGTTTTGATCCTACCGTAGGTGTTCGTCTCGTATCTTTTGCTGTGCATTGGATCAAAGCGGAAATTCATGAATACGTACTGAAAAATTGGCGTATCGTGAAAGTGGCGACTACCAAAGCACAGCGCAAGCTGTTCTTTAATCTGCGAAAAGCCAAAAAGCGTTTAGGCTGGTTCAGTGACGATGAAGTCTCTATGGTGGCGGATAATCTCGGGGTGTCGAAAAAAGACGTGCTAGAGATGGAATCTCGTATGGCCGCTCAAGATCCGGCGTTTGACTTAGCCTCTGATAATGACGATGACTCTACCGATTTTGCACCTGTGCAATATCTAGAAGATCACAGTTCAGATCACGCTCAAACCATTGAACAAGATAACTGGGAATCACAAGCGCAAGCACGACTGCTATCAGCGATTAAAACCCTTGATGAACGTAGCCAGCACATTCTGCAAGCCCGTTGGTTGAATGAAGACAAATCAACCTTGCACGACTTAGCTGCACAATATAATGTTTCTGCTGAGCGTATTCGTCAGCTTGAAAAAAGTGCCATGAAAAAGCTGAAGGCTTGTATGGCGGCTTAAGCGCTGCTTCCAATTAATTCACTAAGCACCTGCCTCGGCAGGTGTTTTTGTTTGCGAAACAATCTTAACTTCCCAAATTATTGATCCATTCACTCATCACTACATGAGTTTTAATCGACTTTATGGTGTCTTGGGCATCAATAAATTCACGAATTTCATGTAAACGCTGCATGGAATCAGCTTTGACAAATACCAGTAAGTCCATGTTGCCACTGATCCCAAAACAGGTTTGAATTTCTGGAATAGCTTGAAACGTCGGAATGATCTCATTACTGCGAGCACAAGTATGCTCGATTTCAAAATAAGCACAGACGCCTTGTTTCTGTGATTCGCTCAATAACACTTGATAACCACGGATAGTGCCATTTTTCTCAAGACGTTTAATGCGATCAGTTACGGCACTACGAGATAAACTCACTTGATCAGCAATATGAGAGATGCTCTGACGGGCATTTTTTCTTAATTCGTTGATGATAGCTTGGTCAAATTTATCCATACCGCGGCTCCGATTTTCCCTGTTTCCGACATTCTGACTGAAAAAAAGCAAAATTCCGACACTTTGTCTGTGAAAGAGTCAAAATTTGTTAGTAACTCCAACACATTGTTTTTTGCTTATCTCTATAATTCAGCACCATAGATTTTATTGGAATATACCGACTGGCAGCCTGTTCTGCCAGAGTTTTAATTGTGAGGCTAGGTAAAGAAATTGATGAATGCAAAAATTGGGCGTTGGCAAGGGGCTGGATTAATGGCCACCACTTTGTTGGGGACAGGGGTTTTTATTTTACCGCAGGTAACCGTTAAGTTAGCAGGTGCTGGAGCCTTGTGGGCTTGGGCTATCCTGACGTTAACCATTATTCCGGTTACTTTGATATTTGGTAAATTGTCAGGTCGCTACCCTCATTCTGCAGGACCTGCGTATTTTGTCGAAAAAGCCTTTGGTCGAACCTTAGGGCGCACCATTGGTTTGATTTTTTTATTTGTGGTGCCTTTTGGTGCACCAGCGGCAATATTAATGACCTTTGAGTTTGTGAAATCCATACATCCCGTTGAAGGAACAGCGGAATTGATGTTGCAGCTTCTGGTGGTACTTGGCTTGTTTTTGGTGGGGCGTCAGGGATTACAATTATCTGCCAAAGTTCAGTTTGCACTTACGCTGACGGTTGTAGCGATTGTCATCGCGCTATTTGCCGCCAGTGGCGTGCATTTTGACAAACTGGATTGGCAGCCAATGGATGAGATTGCAATTTCGCCAATATTTGCGGCTATGGGTATTGCCTTTTGGAGTTTCCTTGGTGTTGAAGCCATAAGTCATTTAGCCAATGATTTTGAAAATCCCAAGCGTGACATGCTACCCGCGATGATCATTGGTGTGGTACTGGTGGGCATCATTTATCTGGCGTGTACGACCTTGATTTTATTAGTACCAACGGAATCATCGTTAGCGATGGCGGGAATTTTCGATAAGTTACTCGGCGGTTATGGCGCAATCGTTATCGGCATATTAGGGATTTTAAGCGGTTTAGCTACGGTGAATGTTTACAATGCCAGTGCCGCACGTTTGGTTCGTAGCTTTAGTGAAGAAGGGTTATTGCCGAGCAGCTTAGCTAAGGTGAATAACAACGGCGTGCCTGAGCGAGCTTTATCGGTGATTTTAGGTTTTATGGCAACGATTTTAGTACTGACCTTTATTAGCGAACACGATCTAGAAAGCTTGATTGCTTGGACCAATGGCGTATTTGTGATCATCTATTTGATGGCGATGTTAGCGGCGTTAAGATTACTCAGTAAGCGAAATCTACCACTGATCATCACTGGTTGTGGATTCTGTTTGGCGATGGGTTATGCCTTGGGCGCAAGCATGAGTTATGCGGTGGGGCTTGCGTTGGTAAGTATTCCATTGATTTGGCGTCAAAAGAAATATCTGGCGGCTAAACAGGCTTCAATCTAGATATAACTAGGGCGTGTTGATCTTTCTTGATTGTTTTTGCAGCGATAAATTGGTTATCTTTTGCAAGGCGGAGCTTGTGAAGTGTGGTACTCCACATGAACAAGCGATAACGTAGTAAAAGTGACCAATTTACGCTGTCTTCGATGCTTTGAGCGCTTCCTGTTCTGTGTTGTGACCAGTTCACTTAGATTGCTAAGCTTCACTGCTCACGCCTTAAACAGAAAAGCGCTCAAATAGCACAAAATTTAATCCTGAAAGACCAACACGCCCTAGCAGTAGAGGCTTTCGCTTCTACTGCTGGATACTTCTTATCTTCTCTTCGGTCGTGCTTTGCTCTTTTTATGATGAAAGTAGCTTAACGACATTCCGGTTAGCACTATCCACATCGAGATCCCACATAGCCAAGAAACATAGTTTACTCCCATATGTGGTAGTTGAATTAACAGCCATTGAGTAGCAACTAAGGCTAATATGCCACTCACTTGCATCACTTTTGCAGATTTATCCGATAAGCGTTGATTGAACACCACATTAAAATGCTTACTTTGGCTGAATGAAAAGCACAAGATAGCAATTGCAGAGAGTAAGTGAACGATTAGCATGAGGCCGCCTTTTTCATTGTCGCTTTTACAGGTTTCTTATGTGATGCTAACTGACGTTGGGACAAATAGCGCCTTAACACTAATGCCAATAACGCCGAAGTTACAATACCCATTTCAACACCTAAAAAGGTCAGGTTTCCTGTTTGAATGGCTGTGATCAGATACTGCCCTGAACCAACGAGATCAATGAGGGGTAAACTTAGCAATAATATCGCTAATAGTAGTAAATTATGTTGCCAATATTGGCGGGCTTTAAACGCCATGGCGAGCAGTAAGCATGAGCCCCAGCCACCAAAAAAGCTCAGCCATTCTAGCTCGTAGCGACCATCAATTTGAGCGGGTAATAATCGGTTGGCTAAAAATAAACAGGCGATACCAATGGGTAATCCACCGAGCAAAGCTTTGTTGCTCCAGTCTATTAACTTGGTGCCTGAATGACTGACATTGCGTTCGATACGATTATTCAGCCATAAAATCGCGCCGGTTGCGATAAGCGCTGAGCTTAAGGTTCCTAGAATAAACAATATGAAGCGCAGACCGTCACTGGCAAATTTACCCTCGTGGAGACCTAAAAAGACATAGCTGATCAGCTTTGGTACGCGTGGTGCTTGGGTTTGATGAAGCAGTTCACCTGAGCTGGCATCAAAGGTTAAGGTTTCGCTTTGACGTGATAAGTCACTTTTATTGCGATAAAACATCAAGTAACCGTTTTGATCATAAGGATGATAGTAACTCACCCAACTGATGCTGTTTGGCTCAGACCACTGTGATTTCACTTGGTCTAATATTGGCGTAATATTTTGGATTGGCTGGGCTAACTCACCAGATGCTTTACGGTCAAAGCCTTTAGGGCTCACTTGTGATGACAATTGGCGATAGCCTTTATCATAGTGATAGTTGGCTGATGCGGGGACATAGAGTGAAAAGTAAAACATCATTCCGCTTAGGCAGATCACAAAACAAAACGGAATGGTGACAATACCTATGATGGCATGTGCATCAATCATGGCACGTTTTAGATTCTGCCAACGCAGTAAAAAGAAGTCTTTGAAAAAACGTCTGTGAGTGAAAATACCAGTGAAGACACCTATCAACATGGTAAAGGCGGCAATCCCAGTGATATAACGACCACCGTATTCTCTTAGCTCAAGCGTATAGTGAAAGTGGACAAAAAAACTGCCGCCAACGGTTTCTCTTGGCTGCACATCAGTTGAGGACAGGGATTCTCTTTGACCGTCACGGCGACCTTGTCCCGGCATTTGCCAACGAATTTCGGCTTTAGGGTCGCGCTCGTTACCTAGGTTGATGTTCCAGCGGCTGGCTCCTTGAGCTTTTTGATTGAGAGCTGCAATGGCTTGTGGGATCACTTGCTGCTGAGCTTGCTGTTCAAGCTTTTCGGGTTGCATCCATACATCTAGCTCATCAGCGTAGTAACTGAGCGTTCCAGTCACAAATACCGCAAACAGCAACCAGCTTAAAAGAAGCCCGCTGTATGTATGCAGCCAGATCATCGAGCGTCTAAAATTTCCCTTCATGACATTACCTCGACAGGAAACAAATAATACAAACCCATTAGGGCAATGCTAGCAATACCTAAATCGCGGACAGTATGGATGGTTTTCTTGCAACAAAAGCACCAAATAAAGGCAATAAAGGCAAACAGGTAACTGAACATTAAACCAATGAAAATGGCATCATGGACATTATTAGTGAATAGCCACAATGAAACAGGGATCATGCCGAAACTGGCACAGATCCCAACCCCGTAGCCACCAAAGATAGCCATTAAGGTTCGAATAAAAACTGGAAGAGAAAATGTCATGGTCTTTAATCTAACAATCGGTTCTATGTGATCGCCCAACGGCGAAGTAAATTAGCATGAGACTTGGTGATCAAATCAAACTCGGGGGTTTTACCATGTTGTTGCATGATTGTCTTCCTCGCCGTGTCCAAATCGTACAAAATTTCACGTTTTTCTAAACTTGACACTAAACTTTCAATCCAAGTTAATACCGCTACCCTTTCTCCACTGGTAACTGGGTTGACTCGGTGCAAAGTCGTACTTGGATAAACAATGGCGTCTCCGGCTTCCAATTTGTACGCCATTTCGATACCGCCTAGCGTCATGGTCAATTCACCGCCTTCATAATCCTTAGGATCTGAAAGGAAAATTGTGCACGAGATGTCGGTACGTATCAGTTCTTCATGGTGCATGATGGCATCATCGATGTGATCACCATAACCACCTTGGTCAGTAGATTTACTGACAATAAACGGCATCATTTTTTTAGGGTAAGTCAGCGCAGTAAATTCGGGGTTTGCACTAAGAGCAAGGGTGACAGCTTGATTTAGCTCATCAGTAAGTTGCTCATTGGCAGTCCATTGCAAATTGGTTTTTACGCCCTTTGCATGCCAGCCTGCGGTATTTTTTCCATCTTCAAATTGCCCTTGGCTAATAAGTTGGCGAAGAGCGTTGACTTGCTGTGGAGTCAAAAGATTCTTTATGGGTCTGATCATTGGCTTGGCCTTTTAATCATTCATTCTAATCGCGATAGAAAATTATAAATTCGTTAAAACCCCAAAAGCCTTCAATAATGACGGCTTGATTTGGAGTAAGATTATTAAGTTAGAAGGTATACTTCACTTTCATGTTCAATGCACGAGGAGCATTTGGCTGAACCGTTACCCAGTTAGCACCGCCTTCTGCACGGTTTTTATCAAGTGCGTTGGTCAGTGTCATTGAGAAATCCCAGTTCGACATTTTGTAGAATGCACCTAAGTCCATTTCCACATAGCTCGGAAGAATGTATTTTCCGTCAAAGCGCTCAGAGTTGTACTTTAAGCCCATGCCAAATGACAATTCTTCATTAACTTTGAAATTGTTCCAAATAGATGCAGAGTGTTTTGGCGCATTATTGGCTTGCTTGCCTTTGTTATCACCAATGGTGTCATAGGCGCGGTTAAAGGCGTAGTTAAAGTTGGTATTAAAGTGATCGTTAAAGTGGTAAATCACTTCAAGGTCGGCACCTTTAGACTGGAAGCTTTTCCCACTCAGCTGTTCAAGCTTGTAACCTTTACTGGTACGAACGAATTTAGTGCTATTTTCACGATCCATTCGATATAAAGTTAGTGAGGTTGCTAGATCGCCATTAAGCAAGTCGGCTTTCATACCTACTTCATAATTGTAACCTTCAACAGCTAGGTAATCGGTTTTTCCTTGACCATATTGTGCAATCCATCTTGCATTAACAGGCTGGTAAGCGCGGCTATAAGTAGCAAATACATTGATGTCATCGGTTAAGGCTTGAACAACACCAAAGTCCCAAATGAAGTCATTGTAGGTTTTGCTATATACCTTATCACCTCGAGTTTCTTTTTGCTTTTGCTCTACATAACCTAGGCCTGCAATTACTGTCGTTTTACTCGTTACTTTAATTCTGTCTTTTAAGTACGCGTTAGTATCTTTTTGAGCTCTAGGGGCAAACTTAACCTCAAGTATTGAAGCTGGTACTGGACCTACAATTTGATTGTCTGGGTTTGAAGCTGAAATCCAGTTTTTACCCTTTGCGTCATCTGAACTTTGGAAGTTACGTTCAAACAATACATCGGCATCACGGAAGTTATAACCAAGAAGAATGTGATGTTCCATTCCCATTAGGTTAGCAAAACCTTGGATATTGGCATCAAATAAACGATATTTATCGTCGCCTTTAGTGAACACCCATTTACGGTTAACCTTATCTTTACCGATTTCATTGTCCAAGCCTTTACTATCAGAAATGTACAAATCAAGCGCTTCAGATTCAGTCGTACTATAGCGGTACTGAGCTAATGCACTCCAGTCGGAATTAAAATCATGATCCAGTCTTAAGCCATAGCTTTTCGTTAGGTTTTTACCTTTATCGTTTTTACTACCGTAATACTTACCACGGTTGATTGGTTTGCCATATCGCTTAAATTCACCTTTTGAAAAGTTTTCAGTGAATACGCCGTCAGCATAGCTACTGCCACCGGTTAATTCACGGTTAGCGTACTCAAAACGTGGCATTAATGTGGTGCTTGGAGATAGGTTCCAGATGAAGGACAAGTCCACTTGCTTTTCATCTGTTTTACGACCTTTTTGGAAGTGATCACCTGATGGGGTGTATTGTGCCAATAAGCGATATAGGTAGGTGTTGTCGTTATCAATGGCGCCCGTGGTATCTAAGTCTAAGCTAGTGCGGTTTTGTTTAAAGTTACCCGTATCGCCAGATACATAGCTACGATTTTTAACGCTGATGCTAGTTTGAGCAATTTCTTGCGGCTTTTTAGTGATAATGTTGATGATGCCGCCACCAATACCAGCACCATAAAGTAATGCTTCTGGACCGCGCAAAAATACGACTTGCTCTGCGTTAAACGTGCTTGGAGAGCGAGAACCTGTTCCGCCCTCACCACCCTGAAGTGAACGCATACCATCAATCATGACCATATCAATGCTAGTGCGGATACCGCGAGCGGTATAAGTACGATCCGCAGGACCATTAGCACGTACACCTGCCACATAACCAAACGCTTCTTTTACGTCTTCAATGGCGCGTTTATCCAGATCAACAGCATCTAAGACAGTAATCGAGCGACCTACATCTTTAAGATCCACATTCATTTTAGTCGCTGTATTGTCTTTAATGTGTAATTGGTTTGGACGGTGACCATGAACCTCAATGCGTTCGATGTCTTCTTTGGCTTTGTTCGATTGGGCATCATCAGCCAATACCATTGGTGATGTTACTGCAAGTGTTGAAATTAATGCACTGTTTAGCATAGCCGCTTGATTAAGCTTTGAGGCTTTCCTTTTACTCATAAAATGAATTCTCAGAATAGTAGGGTTAATGAATGTCATTGAGACGATTTGGAATTGGCGCGAATGATAATGAATATCATTTGTGTTGTAAATAAGTTTTAGTGAAAAATATTTTTTATTTAAAATAGATAGTTAAAGTACTTTTGATACTCGGTATTTTGTTTGCTGGTACGATGAGCTGGAATTGAGTTTGGCGAAACCGTTTAGATAAGTTGTATTTTTGTTTACAGAATGTTGCGCTTTTGGCCTGGAAATTCTAATGATAAAGGCAGGTAAAAAACGATAGTCATATCGTTTTTTACCTGATCCAAATTTTGATATTATTTCTCTAAGGTAAAATCTAATTTCACTTGCTGATTACTTTGAGCTAAGGCGACACCGTTTTCACTTCTGGGCTTATAACGCCACTTCTTGATCGCTCTTAACGCCGCCTTATCAAAGGTACGTTTGGGGTCGGCATCAATGACTTTTGCATCAGTGACTTTGCCTAACTTATCGATATTAAACGCGACTAATACCCAACCTTCTTTACCATCTCTCGCAGCTTCTGGTGGATACATAGGTTGCACCTGTACTATGGGGGTTGCACTACCATCGGTACTAGGAAAAGCCGGGATCTTTTCTTTTGTTACAGTAGGAAGAGTGGGAAGCTCAGGTGTTTTCGGACCAACTAAGACTGTCGTATTCGGCGTTTCTGACGTTGGCACAGGAAACTTGGGAGGTTTAGGTGGCTCAGGTTTATCCTTAAGCTCTGGTTTTGGGGGCTTAGTCAGAGGTTTTGGCTCTTTGAAATCTCCTGCAATGGAGGTTGGTGGTACAGGTTCGGCTGACTGTGGCGTAGGCGCATCGTCAATTAACTTAGACATGAAGTAAAACAAGCCAAGTGTCACGATGACTGCGGATAGACTCAGTAGCGCTGTCTTACTTAAAAAACCTTTGCTTTTCATAACGTGTTCCCTCCGTTGTAGACACCCTTTTAGAATTACCAGTAATTGAAACAAATGCAAAACATTTTGTTACATTTGGTAATGAAAAACGAATCAGAAAAACAAAAGTGAGTTAAATTTCATCAAAATGCAGACGGTATCACGCAATTGATAACCTCTGCTACGGTGCAATGACAGTCGATTTTGGGTATCCTTAGCAGCAATCACAATTTATTAACTGGGCTTTGAAATTTCATGTCATTGTCAGCCACATTTACAGAAGCATTTAATTTTTTTAAAAATCATTTTAAGCAGTTAGCCATTATTACTGTGCCATTCATTTTGATCATGAATGCGATACAGATGTGGATTGGTACTCAGATCAAAGCGGTTACGCAAGATAATCCTGAATTTAGTTCCATGACCTTAGCGGCTGTGATGGCGTTAGTGATTGTATTTTCATGGTTGTTTTCATCTCTGACTTTGTTCCTTGAAGTTCGCTCACAAGGGCACGAGCCCAATGCTCGCCAGATCTGGTTTAATGCACTGCATTTTATCCCTGCGATGCTACTTGCCGCTGTGTTCAGTGGTTTGGCGATCGCAGGACCGTTTTTTGTCTTAATTGCGGCGTTGAAAGAATTCGGTGCGCTTATTGGCTTGGCTATCGCCTTGTTTATCGGCACGCGTTTGACCTATGTGAATTTTATGGTGGTGTCGGAGCGATTAACCCCAATGAAAGCTATATCAAGCAGCTGGAAGTTGAGTGGGCCAATCATACTCCCGACACTTGGAATTGTGATGTTATATCTGCCATTATCACTGATTGGTGGAGCGCTATCACAAGTGACGTCACAAGTTGGTATGCCATTGCAGCTTATCGTAGAAACTGCAGTTGCTTTCTTTGGTTTATTTATCAATATCGCTCTATTCCGTTTATATATGCTCAATCGTGGAAATCTTTCTGAAGGTGAAGACTAATGCAAAATTTTGATTTCTATAATCCAACGCGTATTTGCTTTGGAGAAGGACAAATTGCTAAGTTAGCAGACTTGGTTCCGCAGGATGCAAAAGTACTGATTCTTCTTGGTGGCAGTAGTGCTCGCCGCAATGGAACGCTTGATGAAGTTAAGCAAGCTTTAGGTGAACGACAGCAATTTGAGTTTGATGGTATTGAGCCAAATCCAACTTATGAAACCTTGATGAAAGCGGTTGCCAGTATTAAAGAAAATGGCATCGACTTTTTGTTAGCTGTTGGCGGGGGCAGTGTCATTGATGGCACTAAGTTTGTGGCTGCAGCAGCACATTATGAGGGGGAACCATGGGAGATCATGCAAACCTTTGGCGCTAAAGTCACTTCAGCTATGCCGTTTGGTAGTGTGTTGACGCTACCGGCTACGGGCTCTGAAATGAACTCAGGCAGTGTGGTCACTCGTAAGTCTATCAAGGCAAAGCTCGCCTTTATGAGTCCTCATGTCTTTCCACAGTTTTCAATACTCGACCCTGTGAAAACCTATACCTTGCCTAAACGTCAAATTGCTAATGGTGTAGTGGATGCGTTTGTGCATACTACAGAGCAGTATTTAACTTACCCTGTGGGTGCCATGGTGCAAGATCGCTATGCCGAAAGTTTATTAAAAACTTTGATTGAAGTGGGACCAAAGGCATTAGCTAACCCAGAAGATTACAATGTGCGCGCTAACTTAATGTGGACGGCGACTTGTGCATTAAATGGTGTCATCGGCGCAGGTGTGCCTCACGACTGGGCGACACATATGATTGGTCATGAGCTCACGGCGCTGCATGATATCGACCATGCTCGTACTCTGGCTATCGTTTTACCATCATTATTACGTCACACAAAAGCAGAGAAAAAAGCAAAATTACTGCAATATGCAGAGCGCGTGTGGGATATTACCGAAGGTGATGACGATACTCGTATTAATACCGCGATTGATAAAACTCAAGCGTTCTTTGAAAGCTTGGAAATTGGCACTCGTTTAGGTGATTATGAGCTAGACGAGTCTCATGTCGATGCTTTAGTTGGTCAGCTGGAAACCCATGGTATGGTGGCGTTAGGTGAGCACCAAAAGATTGACCTTGATGCCAGTCGTGCCATATTAAAAGGAGCGTTGTAGGTTAAGCATCCTTGTTTGAGCATACAGTTAAGGAAACGCTGACACGCTGTGAACCCATCCATGGGCGCTCAGCCTCGGCATCCATGCCTCGGATGGTCAGCTTATTCCTTACCTGTATTTTTGATGCTGATTCAATGACAATTTACACAATGAATTAAGCCTTAACACCATAAGGAAATGAATATGCGTAATGGACTGGTTTTGTGTTTGCTTTTATTAAGCTTGCCAGCAATGGCTGCTGTCTATAAGTGGATAGACAAAGACGGCAAGGTTCATTACAGCGATAAACCCAGACCCGGTGCCGTTGAAGTCAAGCCAAGTGTTCGTGTCCTTAATGAGATGTCCTCTTCTGTCATTACGCCTAAAACTCACGGTTCAACTGAAACACAAGATAAAGCGATAACTGCAACAGTAAGTATTGTCTCACCGCAAGATCAACAAACCATTCGAGATAATAACGGTCAGTTTGAGGTGGTTGCGGTAGCACAAGGTACAAGTGACAACTTTATGTGGCAGTTGATGGTGGATGGTCAGCCTTATGGTGATTTTCAGTTAAATGGCCGTTTTCAATTGAATAACCTCGATCGAGGTGAACATCAATTACAAGTCATTGCATCCCCACGAGGCAGTGATAAACAGATAAGCAGCGATAAGATCACCATTTATCTGCATCGCCATTCTAAAAATTTTCCTAACTCTCCATTAATTCGTAAAAAACCTTAATCCCTCAGAATTTAGATCGTTGCAGCTAGGCTAAACATCAGGCACACTGTCTGCACTACTTTGGTGCAAATGTATCGCTAAGCCATGGACTCGACACTTATTCTTGAAAACTTAAGTACTGCCGTGATGGTGGTGAATGATGAGCTGAAAATCAGCTACATCAACACAGCCGCATCTCAACTTTTGGGGTTAAGAAGCAGTAAGCTACAACAAGTATCACTTAATCAAGTGGTCGATAGCTCTGATATTGAGTGGCAAACCTTAAAAACAACCGTGGCTCAAGGGCAAAGTTTAGCGGTGAATCGTTGTCAAATTACAACGTTTGATGGCGAAATTCATACTGTGGATTTTATGCTGTCGCCGTTAATGCCAAGTGATAAATTAAGTGTACTTGAACTTAGAAAGGTAGATCAGCAACGACGTATTTATCAGCAATCTCAACAAGATGCACAGCAACAGGCGGCTCGATTTTTAGTTCGAAATCTCGCTCACGAAATTAAGAATCCGCTGGGAGGACTCAGAGGAGCTGCCCAATTATTAGAGCGTGAACTTAAGGGGAATGAGCTCACTGAATTTACACGTATGATCATAGAGCAAACGGATCGAATGGGAAATTTAGTGGATCGGTTACTTGGTCCTCAACGACCAGTGGCTCATAAGGTTTACAATATTCACCAAGTGTGTGAGAAGGTTTTGAATCTTGCTCAATTAAGCTTACCTCCGCACATAACGTTTAAACGTGATTATGATCCTTCTCTGCCTGATTTTGCGATGGAGCCAGAGCAAATGCAGCAAGCACTGCTAAATGTCATACAAAATGCGATTGAGGCGATGGGAGAGCAAGAAGGGCAAATCATTGTAAAAACGCGCACGCGGCATCAAGTCACATTAGGTCAAGTCCGGCATAAACTGGTGCTTGAATTAAGCGTTATCGATGATGGCAAAGGTGTGCCTTTTGAGTTACAAGACACCTTGTTTTATCCGATGGTGACAGGGCGAGAACAAGGAAGTGGTCTTGGATTATCCATTGCCCAACAAATTGCTCACGTACACCAAGGTCGGTTGGATTTCGAGTCTAGACCCGGACAAACCGTGTTTTCTTTTTTAATCCCGATTGCATATAAAGAGCAACAATGACAGAACAAGTTTGGATAGTTGATGATGACAGTGCCATCCGTTGGGTACTGGAAAAAGCCTTAACCTCAGTAGGAATTAGCTGTTGTAGCTTTGCTACGGCCGATAGTGTATGGCAAGCCGTAGAATACCAGCAGCCACAAGTGATTTTGTCTGATATCCGTATGCCGGGCACAGATGGCTTGGTTTTACTTGAAAAACTGTCTCTGAATTATCCTGATTTACCCGTGATCATCATGACCGCTCATTCGGATCTCGATAGTGCCGTTAACGCCTATCAAGCAGGTGCCTTTGAATATTTACCTAAGCCATTTGATGTCGATGAAATGTTGGCATTGGTTGAACGAGCGTTAGCAAAAAATTCGAGTAAACCCACTGCCCAAAAGCCAGAAATGTTAATTAATACACCAGAGTTAATTGGTGAAGCGCCGGCAATGCAAGAGGTCTTTCGTGCAATTGGGCGTTTGTCCCGTTTCTCGGTAAGTGTGTTAATTAATGGAGAATCAGGCACGGGTAAAGAATTAGTCGCTCAAGCCTTACATAAACACAGCCCTAGAAAGGAGAAGCCGTTTATTGCACTTAATATGGCGGCGATCCCCCATGAGCTGATTGAAAGTGAACTATTTGGTCATGAGAAAGGCGCTTTTACTGGCGCTCAGCAAACTCGGCAAGGTCGCTTTGAACAAGCCAATGGTGGAACCTTATTTCTTGATGAAATCGGTGATATGCCACTGGATGTGCAAACACGGTTATTAAGAGTGTTGGCTGATGGCACCTTTTATCGTGTTGGAGGTCATCAAACGGTAAATGTTGATGTTCGTATCATTGCTGCGACCCATAAAGATCTAGAAACATTGGTGGCAAACGGTAAATTTCGCGAAGATTTATTTCACAGGCTAAATGTGATCCGCATTCCGTTGCCGTCGTTGGCAAAACGAAGTGAAGATATTCCTAAATTGGCTGAGCACTTTTTAAGAATGGCGGCCAAAGAAATGGGAGAGCCTGTAAAAGTCTTAGCAAAAGACTGCATTAAGTGCTTACAAACCTTACCTTGGCCGGGAAATGTGCGCCAATTAGAGAATGTCTGCCGTTGGTTGGCGGTGATGGCAAGTGGCGAAGAAGTATTAGAGTCGGATTTGCCAGAAGATATACTGCGAGTAAAAACCTATGACAGTACAAGCAATAGTGAAAACTGGCAGCAACCGTTAAAACATTGGGCCATGCAGCGATTACAGGCAGGAGAAGAGGGCTTATTGTCTGAAGCACAACAAGCCCTTGAGCAAATTCTGATCCAAGCTGCACTGGAGCACACTCATGGTCATAAACAAGCCGCGGCTAAATTGTTAGGCTGCGGCCGCAATACCATTACTCGCAAGTTGAAGTAAGTACGTTTTAGTTGTCGTTCACACTATTACGCACAGCTATCGCAGCAACTCACACATCTGATGACTGCTCATAATGCCAGTGTTTTAAATTGGGTCTTGCCATGATCAACAAGTGCATTGCGGGTAATACTAAGCAAATTAACGCCACTGCATCTGGCGCTTGTAATGATGTATGTTGTAATCCGCCAGCGATAATGGCAGCGCCACTCATCTGAATACAACCCAAAAGTGCAGTGGCCGTGCCGGCTCGACTACCAAAGCAAGACAATGCCATCGACGTAGCTGGGCCTAACAAAAATGCAAAGCCAATACACAAGCCAAGCATCGGCAGCATAAAGGCCAAATCAGGTGCGATACTGTCAGCCAGTGCTGTATGGTGTAATACAAACGTCAGCAGAGCCGTTGCCACCAATAACCCTAAAGCCACTAGCACCGTCGGACGGTTTCCTAAGCGCTGAATAATTTTAGGGGCTGCAAAACACGCAATGATATTGATGACAGCATTAAAACCGAATAAAGCACTGAACTTCAGCTCTGACACCCCTAAATTGCCAATGAGCCAAATCGGAGAATACGCCACATAACTGAGGATGGCAGCCATACAGCTCATGCAGCACAGGGCATAAAACATGAATCTTGGCTCAGAAAGGATCGGTAAATAGCGCTCCCAGTGGTACAGCTTGCCATCAATAATCGTGTGTTCTGGTTTGGTTTCCTTAAGCTTTAAGCTCAATACCACAAGCATGATTACGGCAAACACAGTCATAAAAATAAAGGTAGAACGCCAACCAAATTGCAAAGCCAACAGCCCACCAAAACTTGGTGCAAGAGCCGGAATGACACATATTGCGCCATTCAAGTAACTGTATATTTTGGCCATTTGTTTGGTATCAAAACAATCTCGAACAACGGTAAACGCGACAATACTGGTTGAACAGGCGGCCAGCCCCTGTAATAAACGAGACAGAAGTAATACATCAAAATGGGTTGCCAATGCAGCAAGAGTACTACTTAATCCGTAGACGCAAGCCCCCGCTAACGCGACGGGTCGACGTCCAAATCTATCGACTAATGGCCCAATCAGTAATTGCCCTAATCCCATAGCAAACAGGAAAATAATTAAGGTAGACTGAATTTGGCTATCGGAAACAGCAAATTCAGCGGCCATAGTCGGCATAGATGGCAAGTAGATATCAATCGCCAAAGGGCTAAAAACCACCAATAACATCAGAATAGGTAAGGATACTTTTGACATACGGCCTTTTACCTTGAAAGGAGTGTGTGAGCAGGGGCGCAGATCCTACTGGAAAAGCGATGTTGAATAAACTAAAAAATCGTTAATTACCTTAAAAATAGTATGGTTTTATAGTTAACCTCAGCTCTGCATAAACCAACCTCTACAGTACAGCTACTTATGCGTATTTCTGTGTTAGAACAGCCCGAAATAGAAACGCAGTAACGACAGTTTTGTATGTCGGTAACGGCTATTACGAACTGTTCTGCCTTGAACTACACATTATTAGCCGCACTGTAGATAAAAATTTAAGGTTTGTGGTGTAAATCATAACGTTATTGATTTTGTTATACAGAGCTGAGGTTACTATGAAATCAGAATTAGAACAGCTACTTGAAAAAATTGCTCGGTGCCAAATCTGTGCAGAACATTTGCCCTTTGAACCTAAGCCTGTTGTACAAGCAAGCACTCAGGCAAAGATACTCATCGCAGGTCAAGCGCCGGGCATGAAAGTACAGCAAACTGGGATACCCTTTAATGATCCCAGTGGCGATAGATTACGGTTATGGCTTGGCGTGAGTCATGAGCAATTTTATGATCCTGATCTGTTTGCCATTGTGCCGATGGGATTTTGTTATCCGGGTAAAGGTAAGTCTGGGGATTTACCGCCTCGGCCAGAATGCGCAAAAACATGGCGGGAGCCCTTGCTATCTTTGTTGCCGAACATTGAACTGACGTTAGTGATAGGTCAGTATGCACTGCAATACCACTTGGCAGCAAAACAAACGGTTACTGAGCAAGTTAGGGCGTGGCAACAATGTATTCCTGCTTATTTGCCTTTACCTCATCCGAGTCCTAGAAATAATCGGTGGCTTCGGCGCCATCCTTGGTTTGAACAAGAAGTGATCCCTTATCTTCAACAGCGGATCGATCAACTTATCAATTAGTATTTATTTACAATTCATAGCTTCACAAGCCATTCAAATAAACTTATTGTTTTTCAATTTACTAAATCACCAGTAATGCTAGCCTTTTGAACATTTCACAAGGTATATTAATGCGATAAAAATACAGCACTGGGATAAGGACAGGCCATGGGACAAGAAACTTCAAAAATACTCGTCGTTGATGATGATGTTCGGTTACGCTCACTTCTTGAGAGATACCTCGTCGAGCAAGGGTTTTATGTTCGAACGGCGGCTGACGCTGAGCAGATGGACCGTCTGCTTCAGCGTGAAAATTTTCATCTCATGGTCTTAGATTTAATGTTGCCCGGTGAAGATGGCTTGTCTATTTGCCGCCGCTTACGTCAGCAAGAAAACAATATTCCGATTGTGATGCTTACCGCCAAAGGTGATGAGGTCGATCGTATTATTGGCCTTGAATTGGGCGCTGATGACTATATGCCTAAGCCCTTTAATCCTCGTGAGTTATTAGCACGTATCAATGCTGTGATGCGTCGTCGTGTTCAAGACATTCCTGGCGCGCCTTCGCAGCAAGAAGAAACCATCAGCTTTGGTAAATTTACCTTAGATTTAGCCACTCGAGTGATGTATGAGGGCGATAACGCTATTAATTTAACCAGTGGTGAATTTGCTGTGCTAAAAGTGCTTTCCACTCATCCAAGAGAACCCCTTTCCCGCGATAAACTGATGAACCTTGCACGTGGTCGGGATTATTCTGCCCTAGAACGCTCTATTGATGTGCAGGTATCTCGTTTAAGACGTTTAATTGAAGAAGATGCCACTAATCCAAGATATATCCAAACGGTTTGGGGTATTGGTTATGTCTTTGTACCCGATGGAAAAGGCTAGCCACGTTGAAACTGAGGTTTTTTCGCCAATTTTTACCCCGTAGTGCATTCAGTCAAACGGTATTATTGATTGGCAGTTTGCTGCTCATCAATCAGCTGGTGTCGTATTGGACAGTAGCCGTGTACTTTATCAAGCCCAGTTATGAGCAAATTAATGAGCTCATTGCGCGTCAAGTAAAGTTACTGTTTATTGATGAAGTAGATATTGATCGGCAACACCTGACATTAGTTGATGCGCTAAACGCCAAAGTGCGTAATGATGGCATGCGTGCCTATAGTCAAAAGCAAGCACGAAACGCGGGCGTGAATGATGCCACTTATTATGGCTTTTGGTCTCGTCAAATGTCGGAATACCTTGGTGGACAAACAGAAGTACGAGTTAGGCAAGCCCAATATTTGCAAATTTGGATCCGCCCCCCTCAAGCGCCTGACATCTGGATTAAGGTGACACTGAACAGTGGTATTAACGAAGATGAACTGTCTCCGTTAACGTTATATTTGCTGGTGATTGGTGCATTAAGCGTCATTGGTGGCTGGGCATTTGCTCGTAAGCAAAATCGACCGTTGAGACGACTGCAACAGGCCGCCACCTCGGTTTCCCGTGGCGATTTTCCAGAGCCGCTGCCTCTGAATGGCTCAACCGAAATTGTAGAGGTTACCAAAGCCTTTAATCGAATGTCGGGCAGCATGAAACAGTTAGAGCAAGATAGAGCCTTGCTGATGGCTGGTATTTCCCACGACTTACGTACACCGCTCACTCGAATACGTCTAGCTTCTGAAATGATGGTAGAAGAAGATCAATATCTCAAAGAAGGCATTGTTAATGATATTGAAGACATGGACGCCATCATCAATCAGTTTATTGCCTACATTCGTCAAGATCAGCAAGAACTTGTGCAACCACATCAAATCAACTCGATTATTCAAGATATCGCTGATGCTGAGATTAACCGCCAAGGTGAAATTGAATTAGAGTTACAGTCTTGTCCAGCTATACCGATGAAAGCGATATCGATAAAACGGGTGATCAGTAATTTAGTGGAAAATGCATTTCGCTATGGTAATGGCTGGGTCAAAATCAGTAGCTTTTACCATAAACGCTTCATTGAATTTAGTGTAGAAGATAATGGCCCCGGTATTGATGAAACGAAGATGGAAGCACTATTTCAGCCGTTCACACAAGGTGACAGTGCCAGAGGCAGCATTGGCTCTGGGCTTGGCTTAGCTATCATTAAGCGGATTGTCGAAAGTCATCTTGGGAGAGTCAAGTTAGCGAATCGCCCTGAAGGGGGATTGAAAGCGACGGTAAGATTGCCGATTGAGTGATCATACTCTTAATCAATGGATTAATTAACTCTTTAAGTTAACCTCAGCTCTGTATAACGAAATCAATAAGATTATGTATTTACAATACAAACTTTAACCTTAATCTACAGTACTGCTAACAGTGTGTAGTTCAAGGCAGAACAGATCGTAATAGCAGGTCTATTTCGAGCTGTTCTAACACAGAAATACACATAAGTAGCTGTGCTGTAGAGGTTGGCTTATGCTGAGCTGAGGTTAAGTTAGCTCTATAGAGTATCAAATATTGTATAGACAAACTGACAGCTTTTCCTTTTGTCCTTTCGAAATGAACTACAAATTTTAAATTAGCAATTTGTGATTGAACATAGTTATAAGTGTTGAATAGATATTTTTAATCTTTACATAAGATTAAATGTATTAAATCAAAGTAACAATCTGAATCAACTCAGGCTATTGTTTATACAACAGATATGTATGGATTGCATGCAACTCTTATGCAGTTGGAGTTAGAGGTCGTCATTTGAACTTATCTAGGTGACGTATGCTCCAACAAAGTTATTCATTTCCGTCTTCAATAAGACCGTAGCATTTGGATGGTCAAATGGCAGCTAATCAAGTTTCACTGGCAAGTCGAACTGAAATAATCCCATTAGGGACTTCTCAAGCCTCTCTATCAACAATAGATGTTGATGGTGTGAAGTGGAATCATTCTGGCTCTAAATTGATACGTCAGTGTTGTTATTGTACAGATGCGATTGGAGACACCTTTTTTTGTAATGACGGCCATACGGTTTGTAAACCGTGTTATAAAGATTTACAAAAGCAAGGTTATTCTGTCTGCCCCGAATGTCAAAGTTCTGAAAAATACAGTGGTAATAGTGCTAAGTTAAAACAAGCGTTAAAAGAGCTTTATTTGACTTGCTCTGAATGTAACGAATCCTATTTTTACGATAGTTCTCAAAGAAAAAATCACAGTAAACATTGCCTCAAAGATACCAACTTTGAAGATAAAGAGTTTCAAGATTATGTCTCTATAGAGAGGCCTGCATATTTGCCTCCAGTGAGAACAAAGTCCCGATTACCAAACTGTTCAATTCAATAAGTTCTCTTTATTGAAAATAGCGGATTCCTATGGAAAATGTGAGTCTTCATTAATATCAAATCACATTGCCTTTTTTACATACACATCAAAGCGATTTTTCTTAGTGGCGATAACCGTTGAGGGTTTGCGTCCTTCTAAGTTTTCAGCGTAATCAGGTCGTTTGACTACGACCCGTGTGTTGGCTATCTCTAGTGCAGGAGCAAGTAATTCATCGGCATCAAGATCACTCCCCACCAAGCTTTGAAACACTCGCATTTCTTTTTTAACGAGGGCGGACTTTTCACGGTGAGGATACATAGGATCCAGATACACCACATCGGCATTAAGCTCTAAAGCTGATAATTGTTGCTGACTGGCACCATGGTGAAGTTGCATGCGCTGTTGCACCCATTCACCTATTTCAGGGTCGTTATAGGCTCGACGTAAGCCATCTTCTAGTAAAGCCGCAACCACCGGGTGACGTTCGATTAACGTCACTTGGCAACCAAGACTCGCCAGAACAAAAGCGTCACGTCCCAGTCCTGCTGTGGCATCAATGACGCTAGGAGTTTCCCCTTTTTTAAGCCCTACCGCTTTGGCAATCGCTTGACCTTTACCACCACCAAACTTGCGTCTGTGAGCGCTCGCGCCACTTACAAAGTCGACTACAATACCCGATAACTTGGGTTCGTCGCGTTTAAATAATTTAAGTTGCTCTTGTTCAAATTTGAGTTCGAATAACGAAGATTCATCATGAGTCAGTTGCCACTTTTGGCTTAGCTCACAAAGAGAGGGGGATTGTTTTTCAAAATAAATGGCAAAAGACACAACAAGCTCAAAGGTATGGAGTTTAATTAGAGACGATTATACGAGGGGAGGCTGTCTACGACAATCTTATGCCGATAACTTAAGCTTTTCGTTGGCGGTAAATGTACTGGGCTTGAATGCAGTATGGGGCTCAAAAAACGGTAAAGAATGAATGTTGGTAAGCTGGGCGACGACATTATTAGGGAACAAACGAAGAGTGTGATTGAGCTCCGTGACGGCCAGATTGTATTTACGGCATAAGGTTGAAAATAGGCTGTGGGTTTCTCGGTAGTGCCCTAAAAAGACGTTATCTTCTAGTGCCTTATTCTGCTCAAGATTCCACTGCACCTGATTAAGGTGCTGGCTCAACCTTGCTGTTTGCTTTAAATGCCAGTGCAACATGCGGCGATTATGAATGGCATAAGGCTTTAAGAATTCATGGCGATAATCGTTAGTAACACGAAGTATGATGTCTTGTTCTGCAGCACTTAAGGTACTTTGTTGTAAAAGCTGTTTGAGTAAATGAGTTTGATGTTCTAAATCGATGTCGAGCTGGGTTAGCAGCCTAAGCGCTGTTTGTCGCTTTGACTTTAATCGTGCGAAATCTGTGATGGTCCAAAATACAACGGCAACAATGACCAGAAGCAGTAAAGACATCCTTGTATCAACTCTCCTTATTGATTGATATAACTTTAGGACAGGCTCAATGGGAAAGCGAGAAATTGCCTTTGAAATTCTTTAAATTGTCATACAGTCAGCCAAGGTTAAGTTGATAAGAGTAGTATCTGATGGGCAAGATTAGGGCAACCAATTGCTCGTGAATGCAGGACTCGTAAGAGTCCTTTTTTTTGCTTATTCAGGGCTGAAGTTATTTTATCTTTGGCCATTTCAAAGGTTGCTGCCATAGGTTTAGTTGATCACAAATGGCTTGTGAATTAAACAACTCACCAACTTTTGGATCTGAGGTAAATTTATACTGCTCCCCAGAATCTTCAAACTCCAATTGATAAGCATGTAGATAACAACGATCTGCGGAATGTTTGCCGTATAACGGGTCGCCCAAGATAGGGCTGCCAATACTGGCAAGGGCGACCCGTAATTGGTGTGTACGTCCGGTGAGTGGCTTTAGCAAATATAAGCGTACCCCTTCCGCAATACTTTGACTAAAAAATTGGGTCATGGCAGGGTTCTCTGTCGAACGTAATAGTTTGTGCATACCTCGCCTCGATTTCGCCATATCTCCGATAATACTGCCTTGCTTCTTTTTCGGCTTTCCTTTTGCTAACGCGAGATAATATTTTTGGATTTGATGCCGTTTAAACTTTTCAGCCAAACGTGCAGCGGCGGCTGAAGAGGTAGCGAGTATTAATAATCCTGACGTTGGGGTATCAAGCCGATGCACTGGATAAAGCTTTTTCTGCAGCTGTTGTTCAACTTGCGCAACAACGCCAGCGCTGCCATCTTGACTATGAAAATGAACGTTAGGGGCTTTATCAATCACGATAAAATCGTCTGCTTGATGCAGCAAAGTAAAGGTTTTGGAACTCATCGTTATCGCTATATTTAAAAATCGATACTGACAATCAATCCAGGATGATTATCGGCCAAACTGATGTTGGCATTGTGACGGGTTAGAATAGCTTTTACCATAGATAATCCTAAACCCGTGCCTTGGTGATGGCGACTCGGGTCGAGTCTGACTAAGCGTTCGAAGACTTTTTCTTTAAATTCATCGGGGATCCCTGGGCCATTATCAATGATTTTCAGATGGCGACCATCCTGTTGAATTTCAATAGTGGCATTTTCCCCTGAATACTTTATCGCGTTATCAACAAGGTTGAATAAGGCTTGAAATAACAAGTGCTTATCAGCACTTAATGTATAGTCATTGCCCAATTCTATGTTCAGCTTTTGTTGGTTCATTTCGGCAAGAGCTTCGGCCATATCTTGCAGATCGTGGCAAATAGTATGAAGGCTCACAGGCTGGCGTTCTAATTCTAATTGGCCTTCTTCGATGCGAGTGAGAGAAAGCATGGCATCAAAGGTGCTCAAACAGTGATCTAACTCTTCTAATAAGTTTGCACAATGTTCATGAATATTATCAGCCGGTTGGTTAATAAGCTGCTCAATACCGATGCGTAGATGAGAAAGTGGTGTGCGGAGATCGTGAGCGATATTGTCGGTGATCCCGCGAATCGCCATCAAATTATTCTCAAGGGTATCGAGGACCTTATTAAATTGATTGGCAAGCACATCGAATTCATCATTGCGCCAACTGAGTGGAAATCGAGTGTCATAGCGTCCTTGTTCTATTTCTTCGCTCAGACGGTTGTAATGAGTTAAGCGACTTAAAATGGTTTTGGAAAATACATATCCCATAGCCAGTGCAACGATGATGGTTACCATGATTGCTGTAGCCGAAGCGCTGACAAATTTATCGAGCATGGCCGTAAAATGATCGGTACGATTGGCGATGAGGAGGTTGCCATATTTGGTATGAACGATACCACCAGTCAAAATATGCAGTTTATCTGGGCCTGTGGTGAGAATGGGAAAATCTTTGGTTTTCGGTAGAAAGGGCATGTCATCAGGCATAAAACTTAATGCGCCGATGACATTATTGCCATTTTTCCAAGCGACGAGTACGGCCTTGGAGTCTGCACGACTGATTTGTTCAGCAAATTTAGTTCGTGAGACAGTGCTGGCTAATTGTTGATAATGCTGAGCTTGGCTTTGTAAATTTTCACTGACTTGATAATTTTGCTCCATATTGAGCTGTTTGTAGAGACCAAACAGCAAAGCACCAATGATAAGGGTCACCAATATGGAGAAAACAATCGTTATCCGCCATGCGCTACTTTGATAAGGATTAATTCCTCTGCCGTAAGCGATAACCTGCACCTCTGACTGTTTCGATCAGCTCACCATGACCCAGTTCTTCAAACTTGCGTCTGAGTTTGGCGATGTGGACATCAATCACATTGGTTCTAGGATCAAAATGATAATCCCATACTGCTTCAAAGAGTAAAGTTCGGCTTATCACTTGATTGACGTGTTCCATCAAATACTTAAGCAACTGAAACTCTTTGGGCTGTAACATGATTTCTTGCCCGTCTAGAGTGACGTTACGGGTCAGAAGTTCCATTTCCAACGGTCCGGCTTTAAGGTGAGTTTGCATTGGCTGGGTATGACCACGTTGCATCAATTTTTCACAACGAACCAAAAGTTCTGAAAAGGCGAATGGCTTGGTCATGTAGTCATCACCACCGGCTCTTAAGCCTTTTACTCGCTCATCGACATGGCTTAATGCTGAGAGGAGCATTACTGGGGTTTGATTTCCTGTTGCTCTGACTGCGGCCAGTAACTTCAATCCGCCAAGGCTCGGTAACATTCGATCTAAGATGATCAAATCATACTGGTTGCTTGTGGCGAGCAACAGACCTTGATGGCCATCGTTGGCGGTTTCAATATTGTGGCCTTGCTCAGTAAATCCCTTGACAATATAGTCAAGTGTTGTTGCATCATCTTCAACCAATAAGACTTTCATATTACTCCTTAGTACCATCTTAACAACGGTAACGGGCGCAGTGTTTCTACATCAAATGCTAACCGATAAGGTCCATTGTCATCGATTAACTCTAATTCAAGATAGCTAATGCCCAGATCATGATCCAGCTCAGCTTTCAATAAATGCACTTGGCTTTTATCGATGGCTAGATCGACCAATTTAGAAAACAGTAGCTTATTTTTTTCAATAAATCTGACTGCTTCTAACTCTGAGTGTTCTTTAGGAACCAAAGTGGAAATATACCGTTTGAGTAAATGACCATCTGTTCCCCGATACTCAAAGTGTGTCACTGTCCCGTTGCGCAAATTGACCAGTGTGTATATATATTGCAGTTTCTTCTTGTTCAAGTTGACGCTGAATGAGGAGATCACTCCAGGTTCAGAACGTTCAATCTGCCGCATCGTTTTGATGGGATCTTGATTATTCTCATCTGCAAGTAATGTCACGACATTTGGTGCCGACATTGCTGCACTACTGAATAACAATAATCCAAGCAGCCAACGCATATCTTCCCCCACATACAGTTGCAATACTGTAAACCGTAGAATGAATGACGTTTGCTGAGATAAATCCAATTGCCTGTGGATTATCGGCTGCTTATAACGATTGAGATCCAGTTCCCATCAAATTTGCTACATCAAAGTATGGTTGAGGATTTGGATTTATCAAAAAATTCAGCTGAGACTGTGGCAAACGCCGTTTTTGGAACGAACTCGGTTAACGAAGTGTACTCAACCGTTGCTTAAATCCTAGTGTCGACAGCATTAAGATTTGATCATCTTAGAGTAAAGTTATGTCGTTAGTGGATATGCGCCAAAGCAATTGGGAGGTGCTTGACGTTTCGATGGTACTGAGATCACAGTTGAGTGTTAATGGTGTCGTGTCACCTGCAATGGTGGCCAATACTTGACGATAGTGACCATGTTGATAGTGGCTGTAAATATCTAATGTGATAGATATGGCTTCAGAGGCTGTTGATTTTTTTAATTCATATGGCAGTAGGCATTCAACACGCTCACCAACTTGCCGAACTTTATGATCACACAAATGAAGCTGATGATGACCGAGTTGTAAAGAAGTGATCAGTGAAGATGAGTCTTGGTTGATCACTGTGGCATAGACTAGGTTTTGATGATCCAATAAATGAGCTGCCGCTGCTGAATTTGGCCGAGCAAGCACCTCATCAGTTGTCCCCTGTTGCAAAATACCGCCATTCTCCATCAAGAGTAAATGGTCGGCTAACAATTGAGCTTCTTGGATATTATGGGTCACCATTACCACTGGGCAGTGGATTCGGGATTTAAGCTTGAGCAATTGTAGGTGTAACTGTTTGCGCGTTTGGGGATCGACGGCGGAAAAGGGCTCATCTAAGAGTAATAAGTCGGGCTCTCTGGCGAGAGCACGAGCGAGTGCGACTCGTTGTCTCTGCCCTCCTGAAAGTTGTGATGGTCTTTTGTGCTGCTCTTTGGCTAAGCTGACCAAATGAAGCCACTCTTCGGCTCGAATATGGCGCTGAGATTTAGGTAAATGGCTGAGTCCCGAAATGACATTTTCTAGTGCCGTTTGATGCTCAAATAGGCCAAAATGTTGAGGAACGTAACCGATATGGCGTTGTTGAGGTGTTAAATGAAAGTGCCTGTTATCATCAAACCAAATTTTATTGTTTAAGCTGATCTCACCTTGCTGTGGTTTGATAAGGCCAGCGAGTATTTTCAGTAACGTGGTTTTTCCTGCGCCAGATGCACCAAGTAAGGCTGTTATTTCACCATTTCTGCAACCAAAACTCGCTTTTATGGGAGTGGGGAATGGTGTTTCTATCTGGCACATCAATCCTTGAAATGACTCAGTCACGGCTCACTCCCACTCTTTTGGTTAGATGAGTCGTGAACGCTAAAGTGCTCACGGCAAAAATAAGCAAAATTAATGACATAATGCCTGCGGCGTCAAAGTCAAAGGCTTGAACTTTATCATAAATAGCAATGGATAAAGTTTTGGTTTCACCCGCAATGTTACCGCCTATCATCAGCACCACACCAAACTCACCTAACACATGAGAAAAACACAACACGATGGCGGTTAAAATTCCAGGCCACACGAGGGGGATCTCTACTTTCCATAAGGATTGCCAGCGATTAAGACCACAGCAAGCGGCGGCATCACGGACATCATCTGGAATGGCTTCGAAAGCTCGTTGAATGGGTTGTAGTGCAAAGGGGATATTCACCAAAAGAGACGCCAATACCAAACCTGATAAATGAAATACGATGGGAGTGCCCAAGACCGTTTGTAAGGTTTGACCAAGCCAACTTTGTTGCCCAAAGCCCACCAGTAAGTAATAACCGATCACTGTAGGTGGAAGGATCAGCGGCGTCATAGCTAAGGCTTCAACCCATGCTTTGCCTCGAAATTGATTAAATGCCAACGCCCTTGCTACCAAAATCGAAATGGGGATCAAAATTAAGGTGGTGATCACACTCAGTTTTATTGAGAGCAGCAGCGCTTGCCAATCCATAAGGCTCCTTTGCGAGGTTAATTATTTTGGAAGATCAAACCCGAAGTCTACCAAGGTTTGCTGTGCTTTTGGAGATTGCAAATAAGCATAAAAGGCTTTAGCGGTATCTGACGCATTGTTGAGCAACACCATAGCTTGAGTCAATTTTGGATGCAGCTTGGCATCAATGGCAACTACATTAGCCTTATTACTAAAACCTTTTGCTTTAGTAAGAGATAAAGCCACAATTCCGCCTTGGGAAGCATTAGAAAGCGCAAATTGCGCCGCTTGCGCTACGTTTTCGCCATAGAGCAACTTAGGTTGAATTTGTTGCCAAACGCCAATGGCTTGCAATACATCTTTAGCACGAGCGCCATAAGGTGCATGATCAGGGTTCGCAATGGCAAAGCGCTGAATTTTGCCTTGTTGCAGTTCTTGTTTCAGATAGGCTAAATCGCTACTCAGTGGTAGCTTAACATGCTTGTTATGCATAATGGCTAAGCGACCAATGGCGTATACCTTAGCGGGTGGAGGCGCCAGCTTTGCCTCTACGATTTTCTGGGCATAATCGACATTGGCACTTAAAAAAATTTCAAACGGTGCCCCATGTTTAATTTGTTGCATCAGTTGCCCTGAAGAGCCGTAACTGATCCTGACTTGCTTGCCCGTATCATGCTCAAACTGCTGTTGGATTTTATCTAACGCAAAGCGCACATTGGCCGCCGCCGCTACGGTAGGGATATCTTGAGCAAAACAAGCGGGCGCGAATAGCAGCAGAAACAAAATCACTGAGCGAAATCGAGTCATGGTTGAGGTCTCTATAGTCATCTATTGCCAGAGGCTGGTGGCGTGCTGATCCGTCTCACGAGCATCAACCCATTTATCACCCTTATCCGTGGCTTCGAGTTTCCAAAACGGGGCTTTGGTTTTCAAGAAATCGATTAGGAACTCACAACCATCAAACGCAGCTTGGCGATGCTGACTGGTGACGCCAATAAACACGATTTGCTCACCGAGCTCCATAGTGCCAACGCGATGAATGATGCGAATATGATTAAGCGACCAGCGTTCTCTTGCTTCTAGTGCCAATTCTTGCAGCACTTTTTCGGTCATTCCTGGGTAGTGCTCTAGAGTTAGCTGGCTGACATCATTACCTTCATTGCGATTTCGTACTTTGCCGACGAAAGTGACAATGGCTCCATCGCTGTCGTCTTGGCTCAGTTGGGTGTATTCATCTGCAACGTTAAAATCGGCTTGTTGAACAAGAATGTGCGTGTTTTCCATTGCTTACCCACCCGTTACTGGAGGGAAAAACGCCACTTCGGTGTTATCTTTGAGTGGTGTTTGCCAATCACACATGGTTTGATCCACGGCTACCAATAACTTATCGGCGCTGAGGACTTGTTGCCATTTTTCATCTCGCTGGGCTAAATGTTGTCGTAAGCTCTCGGCTGTTGTGACTTCATCATTAAATGGCACTTCGATTTGCGCGCAACCCAGACGTTCACGTACTTGAGCAAAAAATAAAACCGTGATCATAATACTGTTTCTCCTGCTACAAAGTGTCCTGATTTACCGCCTTGTTTTTCCAGCAGACGAACATCTTTGATGATCATGTCCTTTTGTACGGCTTTACACATATCGTAAATGGTGAGTGCGGTGACGGATGCGGCGGTGAGTGCTTCCATTTCAACGCCGGTTTTCCCTTTGAGTTTACAAAGGGTGGTGATGCGAACTTGGTTTTGTTCTGGCTGCGCTTCAATATCGACTTCAACCTTGGTGATCATGAGCGGGTGACAAAGTGGGATTAAGTCAGACGTTTTCTTCGCCGCCATAATGCCTGCAATACGCGCGGTAGCAAACACATCCCCTTTGTGATGTTGACCGGATAAAATCAGCTCTAGAGTTTCAGGTGCCATGTCGACAATCGCTTCAGCACGAGCGGTGCGTTCGGTGACGTCTTTGTCACCAACATCCACCATATGGGCATCGCCGCTGGCGTTAATGTGTGTCAGGGTATTCATTCTTTTTATTGCTTTCCTTTCAAAAGGTGTCCGACAAAATTACAGGGACGAGTTCGCGCATCCAATTGTGGTTTGATGATCTGCTCCCAACCTAAACGACAAGCGCCCGGTGAGCCGGGTAAGCAAAAAATGGCAGTGCGATTGGCTAAACCGCCGATAGCACGTGATTGCACACAAGACGTGCCAATATCGTCAAAGCTCAGTTGACGAAACAATTCACCAAAGCCTTCCATGGGTCTATCAAACAAAACGGAAACTGCTGCAGGGGTGTTATCGCCTTCGGTGAAACCTGTGCCACCGTTGATGATGATGGCATGAATCTCATTATTAACGATCCATTGGCTGACAATCGCGCGGATATGATGAATACAATCTTTGCTGATCTGACGCTCAACGCAGTGGTGACCCGTTTCAGTGAGCGCAGTGTTTAAATCACTGCCTGAAGTGTCGGAGTCAAAAGTGTGCCGATCAGAAACGGTTAATACCGCAACACCTAATGGCACAAATTCTTTAGTCGTACATTTCGCCATGCTAGTACCTATTATTGTGGGTTTTACCCGCCGATGGATGCCAGATGTTTGGTGATGCCGGTGATCCCATGATGAAGATCATGAGTGGCTTTTTTCTGGTGCAGTTGCTGGTGCAGGCGTTCGATTAACTCTTGCTGCTGGTGATCGTGCTGTAATAAATCACGCAGGATTACCCCAGCCTCAGTAAACAAGCATAAATGCAATTTACCGGTGGCGGAGACTCGAAGACGATTACAGGTACTGCAAAAATCTTTCGAGTACGGCATGATAAGCCCAATTCGACCTTGATGATCAGGATGACAAAAATTCATCGCCGGTCCATCGGTGGCTTGCGGCAATTGATGAAACCAACCTTGTGCCAGTAATTTTGCCTTGATGGTATTTCCGCTTAGATGGTGCTCTTTGAAGTAATCACGACCGAGTCCCGTTTCCATCAACTCGATAAAGCGCACATCAATAGGGCGGGTTTTCAGCCAAGATAAAAACTTCGGTAGGTCGTTATCATTGAGTCCTTTGAGTAACACCGCATTAATTTTGATGCGTTCAAAACCGGCGTCTAAGGCGGCATCAATTCCACGCATCACCTGATGAAATTTATTCTCACCCGTAATTTGCTGGAATTGCCTAGGATCTAAACTGTCCATCGACACATTGATGCGTCTAAGACCGGCATCAAACCACTCTTTTGCGTGTGTTTCTAAGCGATAACCATTGGTGGTGGTGGCAATGGTTCGAATACCGTCGGTGTCATTGGCGGCACGAATGATGTCAGTAAAGTCTTTACGAAGTGTAGGTTCACCACCAGTGATCCTAACCTTTTGGGTTCCAACACTGGCAAAGGCACCTAATAAACGCTGAATTTCATCTAAACGCAAGAATGAAGGTTTACCATCGGGCTTATAACCATCGGGTAAGCAGTAGCTGCATTTAAAATTGCAAACATCGGTTACCGATAGGCGCAAGTAACTAAACTTACGGCCGAAGTCATCGACTAATTGGGACATGATCACCTTTCCAAATTCGGGAGGCGGTACCATTTCTGAGACCACCCTGGTAACGATTAGACCGTTTAATCCTGATCTATTGTTCGTTACGGCCAGTCATTCATATTTGTCAAAACGTAGAACAACGGGCTCGGAGATTCGTTGTGATTTGAGTATACGAAATACCTCATTGATAAGACAGCTAAAGCAGATGAATTATTGACCCTTATCAAGGTCGCGTTAATTATCTGTGACAGGTGAGAGCAAGATCACATAAATTAATTCAATGTGCTTGTGGGCTCTTTTTTGTTTGAAAGCGACATTTGAGGTAAGGTGAGCCTAAAAAACATTCGATACCAAATCGAAGTATCAAGACATCAAAGCAAAAGGTGAAATGATGGAACGCGAATCGATGGAATTTGACGTAGTGATTGTCGGGGCTGGTCCTTCTGGTCTTGCAACCGCTTGTCGTCTTATGCAAATAGCTCAAGATACAGAGCAAGAGTTAACCGTGTGTGTGGTTGAAAAAGGCTCTGAGGTTGGGGCTCATATCTTATCTGGGGCAGTATTCGAGCCTAAAGTGCTTGATGAACTGTTCAGTGATTGGCGAGATAAAGATGCACCTCTAAAAACCACTGTGACTCATGATGAAATTTATCTGCTGAATTCTGATAAAAATAGCCGTTTAATGCCGAATGCCTTTGTGCCTAAGACCATGCATAACGAAGGCAATTTCATCATCAGTGTTGGAAATCTTTGTCGCTGGTTGGCTGAGCAAGCCGAAGGCTTAGGCGTCGAAATCTTCCCAGGCTTTGCCGCCAGTGAAACCCTGTATCATGAAGATGGCAGCGTAAAAGGCATCTTAATTGGCGATATGGGCGTGGGTGAAAACGGTGAGCCAAAAGACAGTTACATGCCGGGTATGGAGTTGCACGCCAAGTACACGGTATTTTCTGAAGGGTGCCGAGGTCATCTTGGTAAAGAGTTAATCCAAAAATTTGACCTTGATAACGGCAAAACACCACAACACTATGGCATTGGCTTTAAAGAAATTTGGACCATTCCAGCAGATAAGCATCAAGCCGGTAAAGTGGTTCACACAGGTGGCTGGCCGTTAACAGAAGGTGCCTCTGGCGGTGGGTTCCTATATCACGCTGACGATAACCAAGTGGTCGTCGGCTTGATCATTGACTTGAATTACCAAAATCCACACCTTAGCCCATTTGATGAATTCCAACGCTATAAAACACACCCTGTTATCGCTAAAGAGTTAGAAGGTGGTGAGCGTGTAACTTATGGTGCCAGAGCCATTGCCAAAGGTGGATTAAACTCATTGCCAAAAATGAGTTTCCCTGGTGGTCTATTGGTGGGCTGTGATGCAGGTACATTGAACTTCTCGAAGATCAAAGGCACCCACACTGCAATGAAGAGTGGCATGATTGCCGCTGAAACCATTGCCGAAGCCTTAATGGCAGGTGTTGAAGGCGGAAAAGATCTCGACAGCTATCAAACTAAATTTGAACAAAGCTGGTTGTATCAAGAGCTCTATAGCTCTCGTAATTTTGGTCCTGCGCTGCACAAATTCGGCACGCTATTAGGTGGTGCGTTTAACTATATTGACCAAAATTGGTTTGGCGGTAAGTTCCCGATCACACTGCGTGATGAAATCCCTGATTATGCGCAAATGGCTGAAAAGTCGGCGTATAAAGTGATTGATTACCCGAAGCCAGACGGCAAACTCACCTTTGATAAATTATCATCGGTGTATTTATCCAACACTTACCATGAAGAAGATCAGCCGTGTCATTTAAAATTGACCGATGTGAACATTCCAATTGCGGTGAATCTTGAGAAATACGACGAGCCAGCACAGCGTTATTGCCCTGCTGGTGTGTATGAAGTGGTGGAAGACGCTGGCGAGAAGACCTTTGTCATTAATGGACAAAACTGCATTCACTGTAAGACGTGTGATATTAAAGATCCAAGCCAGAACATTACATGGGTGACGCCTGAAGGCGGTGGTGGTCCGAATTACCCGAATATGTAGTAGCCAGATAAAAATCGGCCGGATAAGACAATATTATCCGGCTTTTTTATGTCATTTCTTATTTAAGTCGAAACCCACTAAGCCCATAAAATTATAGCGGCCAGCTTGTCCCGCGGCAGCCTGAGTGGCTTTAAAAGTATATTGGCCTTGATAGGTAAGGCCGCTATCATCGGCGGCAAAACCGCTTAATGAATAAGAGCGAAAGGCACCAAGGTTATACACGTACTTTCCGTCTGGTGTGACATACAGATCTTTACTGTCACCTTTAGGCGCGTAATCTTTACGGTATGTAAACTGCTTTATGGTGACTGATGGGGATCCAAAAGGCTGATACTGTAAAGTCATAACGGCATTATTATCAAAGCTAGAAACGTAATAGCGGTATGGGAATGCGCTTTGTATTGAAGTCATTGCCATCCAGCCGTTATGAGTTAGGTGGGTGTTTCCATCTATCAATGGCAATTGGTTTTTAGTACTGCTTACAAGTTTACTATCAATGTTGAGTAACCCCGTAAAATCAGGCTGATCATCATTGTGATTCATTGATAAAACAAAGTTAAGGTTAACGCCAAAGTAGTCGTTTAAGAATCCACTGACACCAGCAAAACTCTTCGGTTGCCATTTACAACAATAAAACACACTTCCTGTATCTTGATCGAAGTAATAGGCGCGAATGAGACTAGGGTGCATAAAAAATTGCCCTGTCTCAGGTTGCTCTGTGAACAGGTGTGGGATACCTGCGGTCGAAACAAGCAGATACCGACCTCTTCCAGAGTCGGCTTCTCCTAACGAAATAGGACCGCCACTATCGCGGTTAAAGGTGAACAGAGGCGCTTTAAATAGAGTGAGCTTACCGGTATGACTGTCGAAAGTATATTCTGACACATTGCGTTGTGAGTCACTTTTATCTAAGACGGTAAGATCTTGATTAAAGTATGCTTCATTTGGGTAACGCTTTACCTGTTTTCCATCACCTTGAACGCTAGGGTTACTTTGCTGGTTTGCTACAAATATTCGGTATATTCCTGTTGGTAGCGGCACTTTTGGATCTTTTTTGGGAAATTTTGTTTGAGCGACCGCTAATAAGCTGACAGGACGAGTACCTCCAGATGATACTTTGTATAGGAAGGTTAAATTGCCGTTGGTTTTATTAATATTAAAAACTGTAAAGCTGTTATCTCCAGCATTGACTGTAAACAGATAGTGATCGACGATTTGCATTGCACCACTAGAGTCGAAATTACCCTTGGATAAGCCGTTTCTATTAGGATCGGCAGCCCCAGCTCCCCTTGTTGGATAACTGATTTCATTGCCCACTTGACCATTACTATAACGGGTTACTTGTAACACAGTATTGCCCTTAGGATCATTGGTGCTGGTGTAGATAAACCCAAGTGGTACAGGTTTGGGATCTGCTGATAAATCAACTTGTAACGTATGAACACTTATGGGTAATGACGTATTAGAGAGCCGATCGGCTAACGACATGGGGGAGATAACAATAGAAAAAAGTACAAATGTATTTAATGACTTAATAATAAGTTGAAATAAACGCATCTCAATGCCCAAACTGAGATAATAGAGCTCCGATTCTGGAATAAAGAGAAAATACAAACCAATTAATTTGAGTTAATTATTATTCATTGTTTGTTTGAGGTATTGGAGTCATTTAAAGAAGGACTTACCAAGTAATCGATTTAGCTTGATAGTCTACAAAGCAACCACTATCAGTTTCTGTTAATTGTTGACACACATCATAGAAGCGCTCAGCAGTTTGCCTCGGCGTTTGCAGTTGCTTGGGTTTGAGATTGTGTTGAAACGGTTTGGAGAGCTCAGTGTCCGTGGTACCGGGGTGAAACCCAAATAGACAGCAGTTTTTTAAAGTCCGTTGCCATTCAATACTAATGGTTTTTATCGCCATATTGAGCGCCGCTTTACTGCAACGATAGCTGATCCAACCTCCCAAGCGATTATCACTGATACTGCCTATCCGAGCTGAGAGCACGGCTAAATGGCTCAGTTGGCCATTATTCCTTAGTACTGATTGAAAGTGTTTCGCCAGCAGCAGAGTGGGTAGGGTATTAAGACTTATGTTTTGCGCGAAAAATTCATCATCAAATTGTTGCAGGCTTTTCTCTGGTAAGCGTTTTTCTGTATGCAAAAAGCCGATGGCATTGATCAATAAATCTAAGTGAGAAAACAATTGTGACAGTGAATGGATCTGGCTTTCATTGGTGGCATCTAGAGAATACCAAACTAGATTCGGTGCTTTTAGTTGGGGCTTGTTTCGATGATAAGTGGCGTAAATGGTAACATAATCAAAGCGTCTTAACGCCTCTTTTATCAACGCTTGTCCTATGCCGCCACTGCCACCGATGATTAGTATTTCCATATGTTTATGAATTGAAGGTCACTTACCTCTTTTATACGAGAGAAGTGACCTTTTTGTTCAACCTTAAGGTGTTTTAAAATCCCATATATTGCGCAGGATATATGGCAAGACCAATGTAACGTCTTGAATCATCGTTGGGTAAGGTTAACTGTAATGGCGAGTTATCTAACTCTGTCAACTTACCATCATTTGCGACTTGGAATATGGATACCGTATGGCTTTCACCACCAAGCACCAATGCCAATTCGTTATCACGATTAAAGATAATATCTTTGGCATCTCCAGCAGGGGCACTTTTTCTATCAACTTGATCAATGAGGGACAGTTGAGAGCCATCAACGTGAAAGTAGCTAATGCGATTAGGCTCTGATGAAACAACATATAAATTTCGGTTATTAGCACTGAGCCAAGTCCAACAAGCTGCAGGACGTCCATCTGCCATCACCTCCCCAGTTCCAGCAGGAATTTGATCGTCTAAGGTATTAAATTGGTTTCCAACGTCAGTCGTATCAAGTGTGATCACATTAGAGGCTTGTTGCGTGGCTGACAAAATCGCGTTAGTGACATACAAATAGCGACTGTCAGATGACCAGCTAAAGCCAACAGATGCTGAAATCCCACGATTAGCAAAGCTCCCCACTTCCTCAAGACTCAGAGTATCTTGCGAGAACTGAGTGTTAAATAAAAACACTCTGGAAGGTTGCTGCTGCGTTGGGTCAGCAGGGTTGGCAGCATTTGGGATCCCAAAGGTGGTCAGTGCGAGTTTAGTACCATCTGGGCTAAATGACGCTTGAACTGGTCCCCCAACTCCGACGGTGAAAGTATGAGGAGTGGCGAGTGGAAATAGGCGACCATTCTCAAATCGGAAAATAGCGATATTCCGTCGTCCAGGAAAATCATTATCCCTTAGGTCACTCATCGAATTGCCATCGGCATCGAGACAATCAAAAAAATTACGATTGTCGGCCACTTTTTCGCACTCAGGTGTTTGATACTGGTTCGTCACTACCGCGTACTGAGTACTGTTATGTTGAACGATATCAATTGAGCTGGGTCGATATCCTTGAGAGTCCATATTTTGAATACCATCGGTACTTAAATCTTGGTCAACACGGGTTAAGGCTCCGTTGGATGGGTTGATATCAAATACACTTATGCTGCCGTTAGTGTCGCCACCAGCATTGACAACCAGTAAGTGATCGTCAATCACTCGTATACTGCCTTGGTTGGGAAAACCTGCACCAGTACCTTGTCCACCTGTACTGTATTCAGCAGTTTGTTCAAGCTGACCATTGGATTTTAAGGTTAATGCGACAACATGGTTATCACTGGCACTGTTAGAGCTGGTGTAGACCATTTGTATCGAAGGCTTTTTGTGATCAGAGCAGGCGGAGATCGTGGCAAAGCACATAAGGGTAACAGCGGTTTTAAAAATCCTTTTCATGACTATCTAACTTCCATTTCAGAATAATGGATTAAGTATAGATAGCCATAGCATTTTTGCTTCAACCTAAAAATATTAGCTGGCATCGCCCTCAGCCGAAAAAATGATTGATAGCTGTACTAAGCTAATTAAGCGTAATAGGAAGTTATAGTCGTTTAAACAGGGAGTTTCGTTTTAATGATAGAGTTCAATGAATATATCAAGCTCACGGTAAGCTTATTTGCAATCACGGTTCCCGTCGCCGCATCGGCCGTCTATTTGGGGTTAACCAGAGAATATAGCCACATTGATAAATTAAAAACCATCGGCCTTACGGCGGTGATGTTTTTTTCTATTCTGACCTTGTTTACGTTTTTTGGCGAAAACATCCTTAACTTTTTTTCGATTTCTATCGAAGCCTTTAAGGTAGCTGGTGGTGCGATATTGTTCTTGAGCGCACTGCAGCTTGTCAGTAGTAAAACAAATATTAGTTCGAGCGATAACGATGAACAATCCTCAAGTCCGATGGCAATCGCTATTGTACCACTGGCTATGCCGATGTTAGTGGGGCCGGGCACGATCAGTACCGTCGTGATTTACACTCACATGCATCCTTCTTTGCTGCATGAGCTGCTAATGGTAGGCGTCATTTTAACGAATACTTTAATCATCATGTTAGTGTTTTGGTTGACGAATCATTTTGGAAAACTGCTCAGTGACAATGTGACCAGTATCGTAAATCGATTAATGGGGCTAATCATTGCTTCTATGGCGGTGGAGTTTTTATTAACGGGTAGTATTAGCCACATACAGCAAAATTGGGTACAGCCGTAGCCTTTTGTTCGAGCTAGCAATGCGGTTTTCTGTTGTTTATCCTATTGTAAGAAAACCGCGTTGATTAGACTAATGACACACAGAGCAGTTGGCATTAGGGTTGAGTTTCATTTCCCGCATTTGTAAGGTCATGGCATCAAACATCAAAATTCGACCTACTAATGGCTCACCTATTTGGGTAATAACTTTGATGGTTTCTAAAGCTTGTAAACTGCCCATCACCCCAATGACGGGGGCAAGTATCCCGGATTCCACACACGTCAGTTGCTGTTCACCAAATAAGCTTGAAAAGCATTGATAACATGGTGTATTTGCTTGGTAGTTAAACACTGTCAATAGCCCTTCCATACGAATGGCGGCACCAGAAACCAACGGGGTTTTATGTTGAAAACACGCATGGTTTAACTGCTGACGAATCGTGAGGTTATCGGTGCAATCCACCACTACATCGTGGTTAGCAACTAATATAGAGATTTCAGATTCATCAAGAGACTGATTAATGGCTTCAACATCAATATGAGGGTTAAGCTGTTTCAGGCTATCGGCGCCTGAATCCACTTTAGCGCGACTAATATCAGCATCATGATGTAGCACCTGACGCTGCAAGTTAGACAGCTCAACAGTATCAAAATCTACGATCGTAAGATGACCAACACCTGCAACTGCCAGATATTGGCTGGCAGCGCAGCCAAGACCGCCCATCCCCAATATCAATACTCGTGCTTGCTTGAGCTTTTCTTGACCGTCAATGTCCATGGATTTTATGGAGATTTGGCGGCTATAGCGCAACAACTCTTGATCCGTCAGCAGATCGTTTACAATATCGGTCACCACAACTCCCTATGATAAAACCTGATTAAACAGTTCGACTGTCACTTGGCTTCCAGCGACCATCTCGCCTTGCTCTCTCGGTACAATTAAAAAGCTGTTGGCTAAAGACATCGAGGTCAGCATGCCAGAGCCTTGAGCACCTGTAGTACTGACTTCAAGTTCTCCTTGTGCGTTACGAGATACCACAGCACGTTGATATTCCACACGACCCGGTTTACGGCGAATATCATGGGTTAAGGTCGCTTTGACAAGTTGACGTTTTAATCCACCACGCCCTTGCATTTTATGAATGAGTGGCAGTACCAATTGATAGTAAGTGACCATCGATGCGACAGGATTACCCGGTAACCCGCAGAAAATCGCATTAGGTAATGCCCCCATAGCGAATGGTTTGCCCGGTTTCATGGCTAGGCGCCAGAACGTGATTTTGCCAACCTCTTTTAGAACTTGCTTTACATAATCAGCATCACCGACCGATACGCCACCAGAGGTCAATACCAAATCCGCTTGCTCTGAGGCATTTAAAAAGGCTTGTTTAATCGCATTGGGGCAATCTTCAATGATGCCAAGATCAATCCATTCCACGCCTGTTTTACTGAGCAGTCCACGAATGGAGTAACGGTTGGAGTCATAAATCTGCCCAGGCTCTAGCTCTGTGCCCACAGGCTTGAGTTCATCACCAGTGGAGAAAAACGCCACTTTGAGTTTACGAAATACCGTGACTTTAGCTTGACCTAAGGTGGCGAGAACACCGAGCTCAGCAGCTCGAATTACAGTGCCTGTTTTCAATACTGTTTGCCCAATACTAACCTCTTCACCTTTTGAACGTACATTGGCGCCTGTTTTTCTTGGGTGAGTAATACAGATTTGATCGCCTTGTACTTCCGTTTGCTCTTGCATCTGTACGGTATCTAACGCGCTTGGTACTTGAGCGCCTGTCATAATACGAACACAGGCGCCAGTAGGGATATCACCAGTAAACGGATGCCCTGCAAAGGCTTCACCTACCAGTGTTAAGCTGGTGATATCAGTGTCTGAGTTGAGGTCGGCAAAGCGAAACGCATAACCATCCATTGCAGAGTTATCAAACGGCGGTAAGTCGATTTTTGAAATGACATCTTCTGCCAGCACATGATCCAAAGCCTCTTCCAATGGGAGAGCTAAGGTGTCTGTAACAGTATTGACTTGCTCAAGTAATAATGGGAGAGCATCATCAGGGTGGATCAGTTCTGGTTTTGCACAAGGATCGGACGGCGTAGACATACAATTCACTTTAAAAGTCTGGTTATGGGCGTAATGCTGCCACTAGCTGAGGGGTAAGTGCAAGTGTAGAAAAATAAACTACGTATCAGTTTGATCTATAACAAAATGGGGTTGCAAATAAAAATTATTCTTATTTAACAGTGTGTTATGTGATCTTGTGTTGTTGATTTTTTATGTGGGATGGCTCACAATATGACTATTATGATGTCTCCAGCTCAATTGAGGTAAATACATGTTAACGGACGTGATGGTTAAGCAGTTGAATGATCAAATCAACTTAGAGTTTTTTTCTTCGAATCTATACCTACAAATGAGCGCTTGGTGTGAAGACAAAGGCTTTGATGGTGCAGCAAAGTTCATGCGTGCTCATGCTGAAGAAGAAATGGAACATATGCGCCGTTTGTTCACTTATGTAAGTGAGACGGGTGGTATGCCGTTAATTGGTGCCATTGAATCTCCGCAGTCTGAATTTGATTCGTTATTGTCATTGTTTGAGCATACTTATGAGCATGAGCAAATGATCACTGGCAAGATCAATGAGTTAGCTCACCATGCTTTCACTAACCATGATTACTCAACATTCAACTTCCTACAGTGGTATGTCGCTGAGCAGCATGAAGAAGAAAAACTGTTTAAGTCGATTGTTGATAAAATCCGTTTAGTGGGTGAAGACGGTAAAGCGCTATTCTTCATCGATAAAGATCTTGAAGTGATGGCTGGGCAAGGGCACGAAAGCGTGATGAATGCGCAGATCAGCGCGGGATAATAAACGTTTTTTTCCAGTTATCCTATGAGAAAGCAGCCTGAATTGGCTGCTTTTTTATTGATAGCACATGAGGTGTTGCTGAAGGAATGAAGAGGTTAATGTTACTGGTTTTTATTGGTGTTGTGGCAGCACTAATACTTTTTGATCTCTATCGAGGTAAGGTGTCTGTTCGAAACGGCCACTATACTTTGACTGATGAGCCTTCAATGTTTTGGATTAATATCCTCATTCGTCTAGGTATCGCGCTGGTTTTCATTATGCTTTATTTCAGAAAAAAGAATAACTAAAACCGAATCAAACCGATTGCGCTTTTTTAGCGTATTTTTACATTCAGTAAACAGTAAGCAAATAGCCGCTAGGATAGTGCTATCTATACATAAAATTTGCTGGAAATATTATGGCTGAAGGTGCGGCGTCTACATCACGTAGTTTTACTTTAGAATCGGTTTGGGACTGTTCTGATCAATGGCACTATAAGTTATCAGAAAATGATGTAAAGGGCTTATCAGTATTTGTTCCTCCTAAAGATCAGCCTGATTGTGAAGTTAACCCTGTTACATTTACTTATACCTACAAAGTAAGGACTTTAGGTGGATGGGGACCTAAAATAGAAGAGTCTTATACTAATATGATGTGTATTGATCGTGATTGGGAGTCGGAGCAAAAAGAAGTATTGATCTACTTCTGGAATCACACAACTACCGATGACATTCATAATGATTTTGCTGAAAAACTTCAACAGCTGTACAGAATCGCAGAAAAAAAAGGTGTGGACCTAGATCTAAACCAAAAAGCAATATTAAAGCGGGCTGAAATGGGGGAACAAGGTATGTATCGATACAAGAATGCAAGTGGAGAAGAATTGATCACTGTTCATAAAAAAACAGCCGAGGCAGCAAAAACTACAAAGAAAGCATTTTGGAAAAGGTAGGTTTTGTACTTAGATATATTCTGTTATTGCTTTTTCCATTACCCTTATTAGGGAAGTATCAATTTTAGCTTTGAGATTTCTATTATGGCTGAAGAATTGGTACTTGATGAGTCACTCCATTGTTATGTTTCACTAAAAAAGCGGTAATTAATGCCAGTAATAAATCCAACTCAATGGTGGGTCTATATGATCCAATGCGCTAATGATGGACCACTGTATACAGGAATAACAACAGATGTTGAACGTCGATTTAATGAGCATCAAACAGGTGGTGCAAAAGCCGCAAAATTTTTGCGAGGTAAAGGGCCATTGACTTTGCTTTATAGTGAATCAGTTTTTGATAAAAGTACGGCACTAAAAAGAGAAATAGCCATAAAAAAGCTCTCTCGGACTCAAAAGCTAGCCTTAATAAAAAGGCAATGCTGAGCGATGCTACTGCTCAGCGTTGCGTCGGGAAAGAGTTAATCTTCTACGGATACAGGCCCATCAATATCTTTAAAACTCAAGCTTCCAGAGCCTGAATCAATAATATTCAGCCCTTTGGTGTGCCTAACCTTGATACCACCAGAGCCATCATCAATCGTGACCATTCCATTAATATGTTCGGCGTAGATACTGCCTGAACCGTCATTGATGTCGGTATCGCCACCAATTTGGGTTAACTCAATGCCACCCGAGCCGTCATTAATATCCACAGTGCTTTGGGTTTCTTCAATATCAATGTCACCCGAACCGTCTTTAATACGAATCTTGCCCGCTATTTGAGCTAAATCGATATCACCGGAACCATCATTAATGGTTACAGCACCCGTTTCAGTAACCTCAATACTGCCAGAGCCATCGTTGATTCGAATTTTCTTGCCTTGATGGACAGTAATGCCGCCAGAGCCATCATTGATATTGATGTCGGCATTCACCGAGTTGATGTCAATATCACCTGAGCCGTCGTTGATATCCAGCATCAAGCTTTCAGGTACGGTAATGGTTAAATCAATTCGAGGAGAACGGTTATAAAAGCGCTGGTTATCAAACTTAGCGATTAATAAGGCACGCTGACCACTGGGTTTTAAGGTGAGAATGGGAGAAGCATCCTTATAGGTGTATATGTCCGCTTGAACTTGGACACTTTGCTGTCCGCGGACACCGGAGATTTTTAAAAAACCAGAGGTCACTTCTGCTTTTAAACTGGCTAATTGCTCAGTGGATAATTCTAGGGTTTGCTGCTGATGTAGCGTGGGCTCGGCGTGGGCGCCCCCGATATGAATGATGCAGCCACTGAGTAACAGTGTCGTTGATGCTAATAGAAGAGTGGAAAGTGCTCTCATGTGTCTATCCCTAGTTTATTTGATTTAAAACTGGGATAGCACAAAGCATGCCAAAGGGTAATGTGTTGATTATTCGCTGTTTTTCATTTTTCGCGTAAGGCGAGAGTAACTAAGTTCATCAAAAGTTGGTGAAAATGCTCAATCATCACAGGAATAACGACGATTGAGCATTGAGCTTAGCTTAGTGTTGTCGATAGACGGGGTATTTTAAATATTGGTTGTCGTAATATGGACTGCGCTCATAAAACCAACGTAATCTGGCTTTCGGATCAGTGGCAAAAGTTTTATCTTTTAAGGCTTGTTCGAACTCAGCTTTTAGCTTGGTGTTCAGCATTTGTTGTGCCATTGGCTCAACCGCATAGGCTTCCATATATTCAGTGCGAGTGAAAATCGGGTTAAAAAAGCCCCACTGTAAAAAGGAGTCGGGTGATTGAGGCTCTAACAACATCATCGCTAAATCCCCTAACGGTTGCTTGGTATCGACTCTCACCGTTCCCTTCGGCAACTGTACTTTTACTTTTTGCAGTGTCGCTTTTACTTTGACTCGCTGATGGCTCTCATAAGACTGCTTAGCGAATTGGTGTTCATCAAAGTGGTATTGTTTCAGGCTTAGTGTTTGCGGCTGTTCTAGTCGAGTCATGCGAATGCCATGAACGCTTAAACGCTCAATTACAGTTTGCCATTGCGGTGGAATATAGTAGGCATTAGGTCGAGTGACTTGAATGTCGGGAATGGTGTTACCAATTACGGGTAGATTGGGATAAAGCTTAGGCTTTCCCGTCCAGCGGACCACTTCATTGCCACTGATAGGACTCGTTTCTTTGTAATACTCAATGCCTTTAAAGTCCCAGCCTTGAGGCTGAGTTTCACTTTTCCACGTTAAGGTTACAGTGTCGGGAAACGCATATTGGTCTTTTCTAATGGCGGTTTTAAGTTGAGTGCCATGTTTCGCGACGGTTTTCAAAGTTTGTTCAAGGTAAATATAGGTACCCAGCACCCGCTGTTTAAACGGCTTTAAGCTATGATTTTCCACCAGTATCGTGGGTAAGTGACGAGCATGACCATAACCATCGGAATAACGCTGTGATGCTATCCACTGATACAAGCCTTTAGAGAGATCGGTTTTATCCATCGCAAACACTAAAGGGCCGGGAATGTGTCCGGCTTTAGAGAGCTCGGTATCAATTGCGGGTTGATAAACGTCATGTAACCATTGATAACTATTTTGGCTTAATCCGCGAGGTAAGTTATAGCCATAGGTGATGTCATATTGGTAATCGATGCCATCAGTGACATGAACGTCGATATACAAATCCGGTTGCCATTGATTGATGGCTGACAGCATATGACGCATTTCTATTGAGTCGGCTTTAGCGTAATCACGATTAAGATTTAAATTAGTGGCATTGGTGCGCCAACCCATATCGATTGGACCACGCTGGTTTACGCGATTGTGGATACTGGAACGCTCGTGACCATCCACATTAAAAATCGGCACAAATAAGAGGTTTACGTTATCTAACAAATTGGCTTTGTCGCCTTTTACCATATCGCGAAGCAGCATCATGCCGGCATCTTTACCGTCGATTTCACCGGCGTGGATCCCTGCTTGCACTAATACGGTGGGTTTACCGTGATGGTGAAGGGCTTTAGGAGCATTAACGCCTTCTTTACTGGCGACGATCATCCAAATATCACGCCCTTGGGGGCTTTTACCTAAGCTGACTTTATGGAGCAATGATGTTTCACTGATCAAGGTATCTAGCCATTCAAAGGTATCATGGTAATTGGGGCTTTTAAGCCCTTTTGAGCGCTCAAAGGGCGTACTCCATACATGGGGTGGGTCTTTCATGATGGCTAGACTTTGACCTTGCCAATGCGGAAGCGGAGGTAGGATATCATCGTTAACAAACTGAGGTTCAGCCATCGTTGAAAAGGTCGTTGTTGCGGAGATTATGGTCGCTAGCAATAAGTGAAAGCGGTGAGTTTGCATCCTAGGCATCCTAATGATTCGTTCCAAATAAAAGAGATTATCTTTTCTTATTTCCTCACAAACAACAAACGAAATTGGTATAATTTTACCGATTTCAGTTTTTTGTGAGAGTGTCGTGCCACGTCCAATCTGTTCCCAATGTCAGTTTTTAATTCAGCAATGTCTTTGCGACCACTTGTCAGTGGTAAAGAGTGATATTGAGCTAGTGATCATGCAGCACCCAAGTGAAGTAGGGCACGCGAAAAATAGCGTACGATTATTACCTCACTTATTGGATAAAGTGCGGATCGTCGTGGGAGAGACAGAGCAAGACTTTGCTCAATTAAAAGCTGAACTTGAAGCAGAGTCGCGACCGATTTATCTCTTGTATCCATCAGAGCAAAGCGTTGAAGCTTCACAAGTGAAACACAGCCAACAAGGAATACTCATTGTATTAGATGGGACATGGCGTAAGGCGCTGAAGCTGTTGAAATTTAATCCGTGGCTGTTATCATTCCAATCGTTGCATTTTTCGCCACAGGCTCCAAGTCGCTATCGAATTCGAAAAGCGTCTCGGATTGACAGTTTATCTAGCCTTGAAGCGGCGGCTTTTGGCTTACAAGCCTTGCAACCACAAATGGACATCAAGCCCATATTATCTGCGTTTGATGCCATGATAGAACAACAATTGGTACACATGCCGGAGCATGTGCAAGCGCGCTACTAAAAGGATTTAGTTATGACCAAGAAACGGACTCTCATCCTCTCTTGTATGCTTATTGGCTTATCATTACCACTGTGGGCCGATGGTACACAAAAAAAACGCCTAAAGTGGTCTCCAAAGGCGAAATTAGAACAGGCTTCTAATACGCCACCTTTAAGGCAAGATTCTCGTGAAGCAGAGCTTTTACAACAAGCTAAGCTCGCTAATCAACAGCATGCAGCAAGAGCCGAACGCTATAAGAGCGAAGTTAAGCCAGATTGGGAAAAGCGCTTAAAAGAACAAGCTAACCAGCAATTTAAGCAAGCAAAACAACGCACTCAAGAACAGCTAGAGCAGGCAAAAGCAGCGGCGAAAAAACAGAAAAAAATAGCTTCAACACCATCGCAAAGTAGCGTTTTGGAGTAACGTTAGATAGCATACGCTTTTTCACGTTTCTAAATCCGCTATGAAATCTTCTCCTTGCCGTTTATGTCACAGTCCAAACGTAAACTTTTACTTTGCGGATAAACGACGGGAATATTGGCAGTGTCAGAATTGTCAGTTAGTACAAGTACCAAGCGAGTTCTTGTTAACTAAAGCCCAAGAAAAAGCCGAATACGATAAGCATGATAACCAAAGTGATGACATGGGTTATCGTGGTTTTTTATCTCGCTGTTTGCAACCTACGCTGGCGAGAGTAAATGTCAACGCTCAAGGGGTGGATTTTGGCTGTGGTGAGGGCAAAGTGCTATCCATTATGGCGAAAGAGCAAGGTGTGAGTGTTGCCAACTATGATTTGTTTTATGCCAACGATGAGTTACTGCTCAAACAAGAATATGATTTCATTACCTGTACCGAAGTGATTGAGCATATTAGTGATGCTCAATCTACCTTTGAGTTGTTCCAATCCATGCTCAAACCTAATGGCTTGTTAGCATTAATGACCAAACGTGTTCAAGATGTCGATGCATTTAGCCGTTGGCACTATAAAAACGATCTCACCCATATTTGTTTTTATTCGATTGCGACCTTTGAATGGATTGCCAACCACTACGATTGGCAATTAGAAGTCATCAGTAATGATGTGGTGATGTTTACTAAAAGCAACAAAATGTAACAACATTTGTTTAACAAAATCATGGATAACGGATAGAGTAGGGTAAATAACAATAACCGCTACCTACTTTTATGAAACTATCCACTATCGCTACCTTGATAGGGTTGAGTACTCTACTGTCTACGACTCACCTTCAAGCCGCCACGCCTAAATCTTTAACCGCTGATATCGAACCTCGTGTTATCGAGTTACGTCGCCAGCTTCATCAACACCCTGAGCTTTCCAATCGCGAATTTAATACCAGTAAGCTGGTGGCTGAAGAGTTACGTGCTTTAGGGCTCGAAGTACAAATCAATATAGCTCACACTGGTGTGGTTGCCATGCTGAAAGGCGGTAAGCAGGGGCCACTGATTGCACTTCGTGCCGATATGGATGCCTTGCCAGTGACTGAACAAGTAGACATTCCATTTGCATCAAAGGCAACGGCTGAATATCGTGGCCAAAAAGTCGGCGTAATGCATGCTTGTGGTCATGATACTCATGTGGCGATGTTACTGGGTGTTGCTCACAATCTGGTTAAGATGAAAGATCAACTGGCAGGGGATGTCATGTTTATCTTTCAGCCTGCTGAAGAAGGGGCGCCAGCTGGTGAAGAAGGTGGCGCTGAGTTGATGCTAAAAGAAGGACTGTTTGCTAAGCGAAAGCCTGAAAAAGTATTAGGTCTTCATGTGACTTCCAGCATGCATACGGGAACGATTGCACTAAGAAGCGGCCCAGCCATGGCAAGCGAAGATTCCTTTACGATTAAGGTCAAAGGTAAGCAAACGCATGGTTCTCGTCCATGGCAAGGGGTTGACCCCATTGTCGCTTCGGCTCAGGTGATCAATAGCGTGCAAACCATCATCAGCCGTCAGGTCGATGTGACTAAAGCGCCAGCCGTAGTCAGCTTTGGTGCCATTAACGGTGGTATTCGTAGCAATATTATTCCTGATGAAGTGGAATTGATTGGCACCATTCGTACCTTTGATCAAGGCATGCGTAAGGACATTAAAAAGCGCTTACCTGAAATTGCCAGTTTGTCCGCACAAACGCTAGGAGCATCGACATTGACTGAGATCCAACATGGATATCCAGTAACAGTTAACAACCCCGAGTTGGTTAAGCAAATGCGTCCAGTATTAGAAAGTGTCGTTGGTAAAGGAAATCTGATAGAGCCAAGTCTTATTACGGGGGCTGAAGATTTCTCATATTATGCGCTAGAGACACCGGGGTTGTTTTTCTTTTTAGGTGTGACCCCTAAAGATCAAGATTTATCAAAAGTGGCGGCGAACCATTCACCCAGTTTTTATGTGGATGAATCGGCATTGAAATTGGGTGTTGAAGCCATGACTAGCTTGGCTATCGCAAATTTAACTGAAAAAAGGTAATTATCAAGATGAAACGACAATTGAGTGCGCTCGCGTTATCGCTCAGTATACTGTTTGCCTCGACTACGGCATCAGCAACGACGGCGGCTGATGTAAAGAGCTTTACCCTCGATAACGGTATGAAAATCATGGTACTTGAGGACGATTCTATTCCGAATGCCAATATGTATTTGTTCTGGAAAGTGGGCTCTCGTAATGAAGTGCCGGGGATCACTGGGATCTCACACTTCTTTGAACACATGATGTTTAACGGTGCCAAAAAATACGGACCTAAGATGTTCGACCGCACCATGGAAGCCAATGGCGGTGCCAATAATGCTTACACTACCGAAGATCTTACGGTTTATACCGATTGGTTTCCTGCCAGTTCAATCGAAACCATCTTTGATTTAGAAGCAGATCGTATTGCTCACCTCGATATCAATCCTAAAATGGTGGAAAGTGAGCGAAATGTCGTGGCATCTGAGCGCAGAACGGGTTTGGAAAACTCAAATTGGCGTGCATTGCAAGGTCCACTAAAAAGTGTGGCCTTTAGTGCTCATCCGTATTCTTGGCCGGTGATCGGTTGGGAATCGGATATCCACGCATGGACGCTAGAAGACTTAGTGAATTACCACAAAACGTACTATGCACCGAACAATGCAGTCGTGGTGATTGCAGGTGATGTAAAACTGGATAATGTGAAGCGCCTAGCCAATAAATACTTTGCGCCGATTCCAGCGCAGACACCGCCAGCTAAAGTGCGTACTGTTGAGCCAAAGCAAACGGGCGAGCGTCGTTTATTTGTGAAAAAAGCCTCGGTCAGTACCCCAAATGTAATGCTGGCCTACCACACGCCGAATGCGAAATCTGACGATTACTACGCACTGGATATCCTGTCGTCGATCTTAAGCGATGGTAAAAGTTCTCGCCTTTATAAAGGCTTAGTGGATAAGCAAGTGGCTTTAGCTGCTGAAACCTATATGCCGACGGCGTTCGATCCTAACCTGTTCTACGTGTATGGCATCGCAGCTCCAGGTGTGTCTGAGCACAAGTTAGAGCGTGCCTTGATTGATCAAATCAATGACATTGCTAAAAACGGTGTGAAGCAAAAAGAGCTGGAAAAAGTGAAAAATATGAAGTTGATGGGGTTCTACAAAACCATGGAAACCATTAACGGTAAGGCCAATACCATTGGTACTTACGAAGTGTACTTCGGCAGTTACAAAAAACTGTTTGATGCCCCAAAACTGTATAGCAAAGTGACCCCTGCTGATATTCAGCGAGTGGCGAAAACCTATCTGATCAAATCGAATCGCACGGTAGGTGTATTAGCGGCGAAAGAGGAGAATAGCAAATGAAATACTCGCCATTAACGAAAGCGTGTGTGATGGCGTTAGCCATGGGAAGCTTGGCACTGACTGGATGTAAATCGACAACGGTTGGGTCATCACCTGCGCAAGTCTCGGTTGAGGCAAGCAGTCAGTTTTCAATGCCAAAGTACGAAAAGTATCAAATGGATAACGGTTTAACCGTGTATTTGATGCAGCGTAAAGAAGTGCCTTTGATCACCATGAATGCCGTAGTACGCGCTGGTAGCGTCAACGATCAAATTTCGGGTGAAGCCGGAATGACGGCAGAAGCCTTAGTATTAGGTGCGGGTAATCAAAGCAAAACGCAAATTGAAAACGCGGTCGACTTCTTAGGCGCAAGTTTGGGTACAGGAGCTGGCCGTGAAGGCAGCTCGGTAAACAGCAGCTTTATGGCTAAAGACATGGGCACCATGTTGCCTATCTTTACCTCAGTACTGACTAAGCCCAAATTCGACAGTGCTGAATTTGCCAAAATGAAGAAGCAACAAATTGCTGGGCTGGCTCAAGCAAAAGAAAGCCCTCGTAATGTGATTGGCAGCTATTTCAATAAGTTTATGTTTGGCAAGCAGCCTTATGGAAATCCAACATCAGGTGATCGCAATAGCCTGAAAAAAATCAATGTTGCCACCTTAAAGCGCTTCTACAAACAGTATTATCAGCCGAGTAATACTGCTATTACTGTCGTGGGTGATTTTAATATTGCCCAGGTGAAAGCTCAGCTGGATCAAGCGTTAGGTGGATGGAAGAATACACATTCTGTCAGTCAACCAGATTTAAGCGCCAACCTTCCAAGTTACAATAGTAGCCGTGTGTTATTGGTGAATAAGGGCGATGCCATTGAAACGCGCTTTATCATTGGCGGCAAAGGGATCGCGTTTGATAATCCAGACTCGGTTGCCATTAGCGTAGTGAACACCATTTTGGGTGGACGTTTCACCTCATGGCTTAATGATGAACTGCGTGTAAACGCGGGTCTTACTTATGGCGCAGGCTCTGGTTTTAGTGAATATTCAAAAGCAGGATTATTCCGTATTAGCTCATTTACCAAAACCTCAACCACTCAAGAAGCCATCGATTTAGCGTTAAAAACCTATGATCGCCTATGGTCACAAGGCATTGATGCAGCAACCTTGAAATCCGCGAAAGCCTATGTAAAAGGGCAATTCCCACCTGACTTTGAAACCAATGGTCAATTGGCTGGATTACTTGGAAACATGTACTTGTATGGATTTGGTGATAGTTATATCAATGACTTTGAAAACAAGGTTAACAGCCTAACGGTTGCAGATACTAAACGCATTATTGATACTTACTTCCCTCGTAACAACTTACAATTCGTACTGGTAGGTAATGCCGCTAAGATTGCACCGATTGCGGCTAAATATGGCAAAGTGACTCAAGTCGATATTAAAGATGTGGGTTTTGATGCCAAATAGTTTTTGACTTCTATAAATCTTAATGGCTTAAATCATACGGTTTAAGCCTTTTTTATGCCCTAAATATGCTTGGAAATGATGCGCATATTTCCAGTAGATTACCTTTACTTAATCTTATGGAATTTATCCATAAAAAGCCTAATCTATATGAGTAAGAGACTAATTTATAGACGGATTTATAACACTTCCTATTCATTATCTGCCCGTAAGTAGCCTCTCCTAATTACTAGGAGGTTTTCTATGAGTTTAGGTTTCATCAGAGTTAAAAACATTAACGCCCGCAAACTTGAGTTTCATGCATTTGAGCAAGCTGAAGCACTGAAAGCGGGTAATATAGATGGTGAATTGACCGTTCGTTGTGATAAGACGGGGTCAAAAAAAGTCTATCAAGTGACGGCAGTTAAAAACTCGACATTCGTACGTCAAGGCGGAATACTTGGTTGGCTAAGTTATTGGTTTACCGCAGGGTTGTACGTGTCGCGTTCAGCGCAACAGTTGAACAAACAATTGGCCAATTATCGTATGGCGCCCGTTCAAAAGCAGCCTGCTCCTATACCATCTGCTGTTAATTCACAGCCAAGTCGGACAATGACTGATATGACGCAAAGCTTACCTACTAAATTCAACCCAGCTTATCAGAAAGACGGTTCCCCAAAGGCTAGAGTAAAAACAGAGAGAGCAACCACGAGTTTAAGAGCACGCGATTTTAGAACTGTTATGATGCGTCAGTATCAGGGTGTAAAACTTGAAAATGAGCGGCAATTAGAAACACTCAGAGAATTGATGTTTGAGTCCAATGATATGTATGAAAAACGATTAGCTATGTTGAAACAGTGTAGCCCGAATGTGTATCAACTCTGGATCAAGTCGCTACAACTGCCTCGTTTGATGGAAACAATGGATGCGTTAAAGCTGAACAATGAGGAAGAGTATCAACTCGAACTGAATGCCTTGAGTGAACGAGATCCTGATTTACATGAAATGTATCTAAAAGAGCTCAAAAAACGTAAACCCTTACAACAAGTGGCGTAGAGGCTGGAAAGCAAAAACACCAGCCTTTAGATTAAATCAAAGCGCACCTTCATAGCCCAATTGGCGCCAGGCTTCATAGCAGATCACAGCCACTGAATTAGATAAGTTCAGGCTGCGGCTGCTCGGCACCATAGGGATGCGTAAGCGTTGATCCGTTGGCGTAGCTTCAATAATATCAGCAGGCAATCCACGCGTTTCAGGGCCAAACAGCAACACATCGTCTTTTTCAAACGTCAGCTCAGAATGAGGGCGACTGCCTTTGGTGGTACAAGCCATAATACGTTTACCTTCAACGGCTTTTAAAAACGCCGCAAAATCTTTATGGCGTGTAACGTTGGTAAGATCTTTGTAATCTAACCCTGCACGGCGTAACTTCTTTTCTTCAAAATCAAAACCCAGTGGTTCAATAAGGTGCAGATGTGTTCCAGTATTGGCACATAATCGAATAATGTTTCCCGTATTTGGGGCGATTTCGGGTTCATATAAGGCGATATGGAACATACAACTTCCTAAGTTTTGAAGAAAAAAAGCATTTTACAATATTTGCTGACTTCTGATCACCAAAACTACAGCACGGACTTGTGTAAAGAAGGCAACGGCTGGTTTTGGTGTTTATCGAAAAAATCTAAGGCCGCGTCGAGTACTTGAGTACGAATTTCATCGGATTCAACAAAGAGTTCATGCTTAGCGCCAGCAAAGCTTTTGATCTCACCTAAACCAATGTGTTTCATCGACCTATAGTATTTGTCGATTTTATGGTTATCAATAATGGTATCGGCTTGGGCTTTTAATAGCAGGATCGGGGCACGCATACCTGCTATGGCTGGCCAACAGCGGTCTGCCGCATGCAAAGCCTCTAACAACCAGCGATTGGTGGGATCGCCAAGCTGAACAGTGGGGCGTTTTCGATAAAGATCATGAAAGGCTTGATAACGCGCTTTACTTGATGTCAGTTTGTTGGTGCTGAAAGGCTTAAATCTAAAATCTCGGCCACCGATAATATATCGAGGGCGTTTAGATGAATCTAAACAGGTCGCTAGGAAATCCACTAACTTCCTCGGTATCGGTAAGTTGACCCCAAACATTGGTGCTGAAAATACAGCAGCATTAAAGGTTTGAGTGTGAAATTGCATGTAGAGTGCGGCGATGGCGCACCCCATTGAATGCGCGAGGCAAAATAACTGCTCGTGTTTTTTGGGTTTGACAACTTGTTGGATGAATTTTCCAAAGTCATCGACATAATCGTTAAATTTATTAACGTGCCCCATGTGTGGGTTTTTGGTTAAACGCGATGATAAACCTTGACCACGATGATCCAAACAATACACCGAATAGCCTTGCTGATATAAGTCGTAGATAAGCTCTTTGTATTTTTCATAACACTCAATACGGCCAGAGCTAATGACGATCGCTTTGGTTGTATGTGGTTGCAATAATTGACAATACGCCAGCGTTATATTCGCGTTAATGGGTAACAGGCCATGTTCCACCTTCTCCCATAGGGCTTGCTGCTCTGGAGTGTGGATGGCGTGTTCACTGGAGTATTGCCGTGTCGTCATTCGTTGGATCAATGTCCTTTAATTTTTGGCTTGCTGCTGAGCAATAAAATCATCAATTTGTTGCTCTAAGATCGGTAAAGTTACAGAGCCTTGGGCTAAAATTGCATCATGAAAGGCGCGAATATCAAATTGTTGTCCCAATGCTTGCTCGGCTTTGTTACGCAATCGCTTAATGGTTAATTCTCCAATTTTATAAGATAACGCCTGCCCCGGCCATGAAATATAGCGATCAACTTCGGTGGTGATATTGTGCAATGATAGTGCTGAGTTCTTCGCCATGTAATCGATAGCTTGTTGTCGAGTCCAGCCTTGAGCATGAATACCCGTATCGACTACTAAACGCGTTGCACGCCACATCTCATAGGTTAAGCGACCGAAATTATCGTAAGGCGTGGTATACATGCCAGCTTCTAACCCTAAATACTCTGAGTATAACCCCCAACCTTCTCCAAAAGCTGAGATATAACTGTAGCGACGAAAGTTAGGCAGTGAATCTAACTCTTTATTAAGCGAAATCTGTAAATGATGTCCCGGTACCGCTTCGTGCAATGTCAATGCCGTCAGTTCATAAAGAGGGCGCTTATTCAAGGCATAAGTATTTACCCAATAATAGCCGGGTTGATCGTCACGATTAGAGCCAGAGTAGCGTCCTGTTGTGTACTTAGGCGCAATTTCCGCTGGCACTGGCATAATGCCATACGGGGTACGAGGCAACTTGCCAAAGTACTTAGGCAGCATGGCATCGGCTTTTTTGGCAATAAAGCTGGCATCTTTTAGCAGCTCTTCTGCGGATTTTGGGTAGAACTTAGGATTGGTACGCAGATAATGCAGAAATTCAGCGAAACTACCTTTGAATCCCGTTTGCTTCATCACTTGTTGCATTTCACTACGGATACGCGCCACTTCTTTTAAACCGATTTGGTGTACTTCTTTTGAACTCATAGGCAGAGTGGTGTAGTAACGCACTCGGTTTTCGTAAAAGGCTTTACCATCGGGTAAGTCGTAGGCGGCAATACTGGTGCGACTATTTGGAATGTAAGTGTTTGTCATGAAGTCATAAAACTTCTGATAACTGGGCAATACGTCTTGGTTAACCGCTTGTAATCCCTGCTGTTTAAGCTCGGCTTTTAATGCCGTTGAAAAATGCTCAGGAAATTGAGTGAAAGGCTTAAAATAACCGCTTTTTTGTGCGGGTACAATAAAGGCTGAAATACTGTCTTCAAAGCCTCTTAAAGTGACTTTGGGTGGCGTAATGCCGGATTTTAATCCTTGAGTTAGCCAATAGGTTTGTTGCTTAAAATACTTCGGCAGTGCATGGAGTTGCGATAAGTAATTTCGATAATCTTGCTCTGTTTTAAAGCGCCCCTTGCTGATACTGGCGATATAGGCATGAAAGCCACTTTCTGCGGTAATGGGTACATATTGCGCGTGGAAACGGTACATATCCACACTGTTTTGTAATTGATATTGAAGTAATTGAGCATTGATTTTTTGCTGCTCGGATAGAGAAGTCATGTCCAGTACTTTTAGCTGTTGTAACAACTGCACACGACGTTGATTGATTTGAGCAAGGTGGCTTGGTGATAAGTCGTCCAGTTTTCCCTGTTGAGATTTATCTCCCATTGAAGCCGCGAGTTGCGCACTGGCATCCAATTTGATTTGCCAGTCTTGCTTGATCAGCGAATCTAGACTTACTTCGCCAAGTTGATGTTTAGATATTTGAGCGGGCTTTGTCGGTTCATTGGGTTGTTGAGTCACTTGTGATTGTTGTATTTCACTGAGAATGTGGGCGGACTGAGTAGTAAATTGTCCGCCATTACTGCAAGCTGTCAAACATAAGCATAACAGCGCGAGAGGGGTAAGCTTGTGCATGAAAATCTCAACTAATTGATAATTTTTTGTCGATTATGCCACTAACTGATTTATACTCAAGTCAAACAGCTTTACATAGAATGCGTTTTTGCTTCTGACGTTGTGGGCTTATCTCATTGATGGTTAACTAAATACTTTCCTTACGCGCAGTTATCCAACCTAGCTCACACATTTACTCAAAAGTGAATGCCAATATTGGCTCAGTTGGTAGACTCCGCTGCCAATTTACGGCTATTGGGGCGCAGATAGGGAGACACCATGATAAACAACACCATTCCGTTAGTGGATTTGCATCGTCATTTAGATGGCAATGTCAGAGTGAACACTATTTGGGAATTAGGGCACCAGCACGGCATTGCTCTACCCGCAGACAGTCTTGAAACACTTGCCCCTTTTGTTCAAATTCAAGGCAAAGAAAGTGATTTACTCGGTTTTTTAAAAAAACTGGACTGGATGGTGGCAGTATTAGCCGATTTGGATGCGGTAAAACGCGTTGCTTATGAAAATGTGGCTGATGCAGCGGAATCTGGATTAGATTATGCTGAGCTGCGCTTTAGTCCTTATTATATGGCGATGAATCATAAGCTGCCAATTGAAGGCGTGGTTGAAGCGGTAATCGATGGAGTTAAAGCTGGGCTTAAAGACTTCGACATCCGAATTAATCTGATTGGGATCATGTCTCGTTCATTTGGTGTAGAAGCCTGTCAGCAAGAACTTAATGCCTTACTTGCGCACAAACAGCATTTGGTCGGTATGGACTTAGCAGGAGATGAACTCGGTTTCCCTGGCGATTTGTTTAAGGATCATTTTAAACAAGTACGTGATGCGGACTTAAATATTACGGTTCATGCTGGTGAAGCCGCGGGCAGTGAAAGCATGTGGCAAGCGATCACCGAATTAGGCGCGACCCGCATCGGTCATGGTGTAAAAGCGGTTCACGATCCTAAGCTGATGGAGTATTTAGCCAAGTATCGAATTGGAATCGAATCTTGCCCAACCAGCAACTTACATACTTCTACTGTATCTAGCTATACAGAGCATCCATTTATTCAGTTCTTAGAACACGATATTTGTATCGGGCTTAATACAGATGATCCTGGTGTCAGTAATATTGATATTAAGCACGAATATCACGTTGCAGCTAATGAATTAGGACTTACAAGTGCTCAGCTTGAGAAGGCGCAACGAAATGGTGTTGAAATGACCTTCCTGTCTGATTCGGAACGTAAGGCCTTGTATCAAGCTAAGCAATAAGGTGCGTCCTAAGTTAAGTTCCTCCTCCCTCTGCAAAACGGCCAAAGCTTTCCTAAACTAGATACCATAGCATTGGCCAAGGAGGGAGCGATGAATCATCACAAAGGCATGTCTAATACCAAAATTTTGGTACTGGCCGCTGGCATAGTATTGATTTTGTTTATTTTGCTGGTCGCAATGAACCAGCAAAGAAAAATGGAAGTGCTTAAGACTAATCATCAACAAGCGCTTACCGATGTACAAGTGGCTATTCAACATGTTAACGATATCGTGCTAGGTGAAGAGCCAACAGGTAACTTTGGAATACACTATGATTATTTTGGTGATGTATCATTAGATTTGGTAAATGGTAAGCTCCGAGCCACGCCTTCGTCACTCGAAAACGGAATAGATATTGCTCGAAAAGTGCTTGTGTTGCCTCATATTCAAAAAATCGACTGGCACATGATCCCTTCAAAGTCCTCTTCAGTTGGTGCCCACCAAATTAAACTCATTCCAAGTGGAGCTAGTGAAAATTGCTACTTGCTTTATACTGAAGCGGGTATCAGTAGTACACCTAAATCACCTCAATACATCATAGTTAATAGCGGATGCTGAACAATAGCTGACAGCTTCAAGTGTAGCGCTTTCTTGTTGATTCAGAGTTAGGTAAAACAACCAAAACTCTGTAATGCCAATCACATTGAGAAAAATGAGGATGCGCTATGAAGAACAACTATGGAACGGGTCAATCTAAGATCACTGGGGTGTTATTAATCTTGGGGATTGCCATTGTCGCTGGAGTTATTGTCAGTCAGAAAACAACAAATGAACAAGTGGCAAAAGAAACGCATGCGAAGGCCATAGACTCACTAAAAATCGCATTAGAACACGCCAATAATATCATTCATAAAAATGCTGAAGAAAATCAGGTTAGTAAAGGTAAAGCGGATATTACCATTAGCTCAATACCCGTATCTTTGATAAATGGTTATTTAAAGGCCAGTCGCTTATCGTTAGAAAATGGACTCAATATTGTCTATAACGCACAACAAGATTTATACAGCGCAGTCTCTAATTGGAATATGGACATCATTGATGTTGCCGCAAATATGCCGGGCAAAGTAAAAATTTACGAACCCAGCGCACCTAAAAATTGTTATTTGATCTACACCGAAGCCGGTACGCTGGGTCACCCTAAACAACCAATTGAATCAATGGTTAAATCAGGCTGTTAATTACCCTTTGAGACTGTCATATTGGCAATACGTTGTGAAAAGTATTATCAATATGACAGCGATTTCATTTTTCTGATTTATGAACGAGTATGTGTTTGATTTGCATCAAATATACTCACTGTTTTAGTTATTGTACGACAATATTTTTTGTAAAGTTTTACTTGTTGTTGGTGCGTTCTTATATGAGCTGCACTGAATGGAATCTAAAACAAGTAAAAGGTGTTTAGCTTGAACAGTTCATCCATAATCCACTCTAAAGAAGTTGAATATCCCTCACACTATAAAATGCTCTCTACTACTGACTTACAAAGTCGCATTACCTATGCCAATCAAGATTTTGTGAATGTCAGTGGCTTTAGTTATGAAGAGTTGATCGGTAAGCCCCATAATTTGGTTCGTCACTCGGATATGCCAAGCCAAGCTTTTGAAAATTTATGGCTAACCATCAAAGCTGGCCATAATTGGATGGGGATGGTGAAAAATACCTGTAAAAATGGTGACTATTACTGGGTTAACGCCTTTGTCAGTCCTGTGAAACAAAAGGGAAAGACGGTTGAATACCAATCTGTCAGAACTCAGCTGGAACCTGAGTTAAAAAAACGTGCTGAAGCCTGTTATCAAAAGATGCAAAAAGGGGGGACGACTTTACCTCAATGGTCCCTAACATTCGTGCAAAAAATCAGTTTGGTGTGGCTTGTGAGCTTGCTGTTCGTTGGAATTGGGTTTATGGCGAATAATAGCTTTTGGCAATGGTGCTCAATAGGTGCTGGGATCATCAGTGGGTTGTTAGGGTTACGATGGCTGAGCGGAAGGTTAAATATATTGATGCAGCTTAGTAAAGAAGTGCATGATAATAAAGTCAATCAATATATTTACAGCGGTACCGTCGATGAATTTTCTCATTTAGAGTTGAGCTTAAGGATGAGAAAAGCAGAAACGCTAGCGATTGTTGGGCGTATCCAAGACAGCGGTGAAAAGCTACAACAGTCGATTATTGTTCAAGACGATCAAAATCAGCAGAATTTGGTTAACCTTGAAGAGCAGAATGAAAATCTAGCACAAGTGGCATTGTCTGTGTGTCAAATGAGTGAAGCCATCAGTGAAGTCGCCGAAAATACGGTTGATACCGCTATGCACATTGAAGAAAGCATAGGCAAATTAGTCGATACTCAAACCGCCTTATCTATCTCTCAAGAATCCAGTAACAAAATAACCCAGCTGTTGGAGCGTTCACAGTCATCCATTGCAAATTTAGATGAACTTTGCGGCAAAATAGACTCAGTATTAAGTGTTATAGATAGCCTTGCCGAGCAAACCAATCTATTGGCTTTAAATGCCGCAATCGAAGCGGCGCGTGCAGGAGAAGCGGGGCGGGGTTTTGCGGTCGTTGCCGATGAAGTAAGAATGCTTGCCAATCGTTCGCAGACCTCAGCCAAAGAAATACAAGAAATCATCAACGGGCTAAAACAAACCACAGCCGTGGCGGTTGAGCAAATGCAGCACAGTCAAAGTATGATTTCAGATAGCACACAATCAGAGAAAGCATTAAAAGATACGCTACTGAACATGAATACAGCCCTTAAACAAGTGCATGGAATGGGACAACAAACCGCCGTAGCCGCTGAGCAGCAATCGCAAGCCATGCTACAAGTTCAGGGAAATATGGATGCCATCAAGCATAATACTGAAGCGCTATTAGAGAATGTCGATAGTTCCGTGGCATTAAGCCAAGGACTGACTTGGCAAAATGAACAGCAACAAGATTTGGTAGCTCAGTTTGATAGGTGATTGTTATCTGAATCGAAGTCGCCCAAATATACTGGGCGATATTTGATGTGCATGTAGGTAAAACTCATAACGGTGGATGATATTTCACCATGACAATCAACAAAACCAACAAGGCTACTGATATGAATAGCGATAAGGCGTTATTTCAATCGGTGTTGTTACGATAAATTTATGAGCTTCAAATCGCACTCCACCTTTTTGTTCGCTGAAAAAGACCAAGCACTGGATCCCAGAATGATGTTTATCATCTCCACCATAATGATAGGTTTTGGTTTCGAAACCGGGTCCGCCTTGATGAAAATGATGAAGGAACTGGTTTAGGTGAGAGACTGTATCTATGGCGTCAACGGTTCTATTACAGGAAAGTAAGCGTTGGTACACAGTGAGAAATGCACTTTCTCGGCTCGGGCTGACATATTGAAGTGATAGAGATTGAGCATCCTGAGCCTGATAATTATTAGGGTGAGTATCTACAGAAAAATATGGGTGTATAGACATAAGGTATTCTCCTAAAGCTGATTATTTGAGAATAAAAGGTGCTATAGCGATAGGCACAATTGAAACAAGATTATTTGTCCATTGAAAGTTGGTATAAAGCTGAATGCAAAGACATAATAAGTATCCAATTATTTAGAAATGGTGTTTCGAGTACCTAAGACAAGATGGTTAGTTGTTAATCTAGGTGGAGAGGCAAAATAACTCGACGATGGTAAAGAATGCTTTTTATCATATCTCTTAAACGGAGATTTATAGGGTTCATTGGGCTTAGCACCAACAAACAGATCGCGTAGCCAAAATTTACGAATGGTTTGGGGTTTTACGACTGGATTCTGCTGAAACGCCACTCGTATTCGAATTCTAGGGTCTCCTTTGACTCTAACCTCATATAACCTGAAATATCGAAATTTTCTGTTATAAGGCAATGACCAGAGTAATTGAACGATTGCATTATGAGCTTCACCACGTGTAGATGCTAAGGATAAATGCGCTAACCTTGCTTTTAGTTTTTGAGCTGAACTTTTGGAATGTATATCAGCAAATTCAATCAACGTTTGATGCCTTGGGTTAGCACTAATATCATATTGGCGCTCGGTTAACTCTTGAACAGAAACGCATGAAGGGCAGGCTGTAGACGTGGGCGAAGCACTCATAAGCAACTGATGATAAGTGGTTTTAGAGGCAGTGTATAAGCCATAGACTGAATTTAAGCTGTCAGTCTGCCTAAATCTTGAGATTTAATCTGACTAAAACCAACTCACCCTAGTATTCTTACGCCAAATCTGTATAATCCTGCCCACAAATTATGAGCCGTGTTTTATGTCAGAATTTATCAAGGTTTTGCAGATAAAATACGCAGCTGGGTTGCTTTTAGTCAAAAGCTGAGTATAATGCACCCCTCACTGAGATATTCAGTGAAAAATAAGCATCAGTTCGTTGAAGCTGATGACTAAACAACAGCGATTCCGATTGGGAATCGAACGGTTAAATCATCTCGCTCTGCCTTCCATAAAAGGATGTTGCAAGAGGGTGATTTTTTATGTGTTCATTTTAGGAGCTCTGGTCAATGCAGAACCAAAGAATCCGTATCCGCTTGAAAGGATTTGATCATCGCTTAATTGATCAGTCTACTGCGGAAATCGTTGAAACTGCGAAGCGTACAGGCGCTCAGGTTCGTGGTCCAATTCCACTACCAACGCGCAAAGAGCGTTATACCGTTTTGATCTCTCCACACGTTAATAAAGATGCGCGTGATCAATATGAACTGCGCACTCACAAGCGTCTGGTAGACATCGTTGAGCCAACTGAAAAGACTGTTGATGCACTTATGCGTCTAGATCTTGCAGCTGGTGTCGATGTTCAGATTAGCTTGGGTTAATTGAGATCCTAAGAAGAGGTTTGAGAGATGGCTATCGGTCTTATCGGTCGTAAAGTTGGTATGACGCGCATCTTCACTGAAGATGGTGCATCAATACCTGTATCTGTAATTGAAGTATTAGCTAACCGTGTTTCTCAAGTTAGAACACTTGAAACTGACGGTTACCGCGCACTTCAACTTACAACTGGTACCAAAAAAGCCAACCGCACTAATAAAGCAGCTGCAGGTCACTTTGCAAAGGCTGGCGTAGAAGCTGGTCGTATCATTCGTGAAATGCGTCTTGCTGATGGTGAAGGTGAAGGCATTGAAGTTGGTGCTGAGCTAACAGTTGATATCTTCGCTGACGTAGCGAAAGTTGACGTTACTGGTCAATCTAAAGGTAAAGGCTTCCAAGGTGGTGTTAAGCGTTGGAACTTCCGTACTCAAGATATGACTCACGGTAACTCTTTGGCGCACCGCGCAAACGGTTCTATCGGTCAGAACCAAACGCCTGGTCGCGTATTCAAAGGTAAAAAAATGTCAGGTCACATGGGTGATGAGCGCACTACTACACAAAACCTAGAAGTGGTTCGTGTAGACGCTGAGCGCAACCTATTATTGGTAAAAGGTGCTGTACCAGGCGCTACCAATGGTGATTTGATCATTAAGCCAGCCGTTAAAGCTTAAGGTCTGAGGAGATAGTAATGGAATTAGTATTGAAAGACGCGCAAGGCGCTCTTGAAGTTTCCGAAACTACCTTTGGCCAGGAGTTTAACGAAGCACTGGTTCATCAGGTAGTAGTGGCTTACGCAGCTAACGCTCGTCAAGGCACTCGCGCGCAAAAAACTCGCGCAGAAGTAAAAGGCTCTGGCAAAAAGCCATGGCGTCAAAAGGGTACTGGCCGCGCTCGTGCGGGTTCAGTAAAAAGCCCAATCTGGCGTTCTGGTGGTGTGTCGTTCGCGGCTAAGCCACAAGATCACAGCCAAAAAGTAAACAAGAAAATGTACCGCGGTGCGATCAAAAGCATCCTTTCTGAGTTGGTACGTCAAGACCGTTTACTGGTTGTTGAGAAGTTTGGTGTTGAAGCACCAAAGACTAAAGAGCTTAAAAACAAGCTGAACGCTATGGATCTGGAAGACGTATTAATCGTTACTCCAGAAGTAGATGAGAACTTGTTCTTAGCTGCTCGCAACCTATACAAGGTTGACGTTCGTGATGTTGCTGGTATTGATCCAGTAAGCCTAATCGCGTTCAACACTGTGTTGGTAACTGCTGATGCAGTGAAGCAAATCGAGGAGATGCTAGCATGATCCGCGAAGAACGTTTGCTAAAAGTTATTCTAGCACCACACATCTCTGAAAAGAGCACCATCAACGCTGAGCAAAACAACACTGTTGTTTTCCGTGTAGCTGTTGATGCGACTAAAGCTGAGATTAAAGCTGCAGTAGCTCAATTGTTTGAAGTTGAAGTTAAGTCTGTTCGCACTCTAGTTGCAAAAGGCAAAACCAAGCGTCACGGTGCCCGTTTCGGCCGTCGTAGCGACTGGAAAAAAGCTTATGTAACTCTAGCTGACGGCGCTGACCTAGACTTCGTCGGCGGCGCTGAATAAGCAAAGGAGATTGAATCATGGCAGTTATTAAGTGTAAGCCAACCTCTGCTGGTCGTCGTCACGTAGTTAAAGTGGTGAACAGCGATCTGCACAAGGGTAAACCTTTTGCTGGCCTGTTGGCGAAAAAATCAAAGTCTGGTGGTCGTAACAACACCGGTCGTATCACTGTTCGCCACGTGGGCGGTGGTCACAAGCAGCACTATCGTATTGTTGACTTTAAGCGTAACAAAGACGGTATTCCTGCGAAAATCGAACGTCTTGAGTACGATCCTAACCGTACTGCACATATCGCACTTGTGCTTTATGCAGATGGTGAGCGTCGCTACATCCTTGCTGCTAAAGGCATGCAAGCTGGTGACAAGATCATGTCAGGCGTTGAAGCGGAAATCAAACCAGGTAATGCTTTGCCACTGCGCAACATTCCAGTAGGTTCGGTTGTTCACGCTGTAGAAATGAAGCCTGGTAAAGGTGCACAAATTGCACGTTCTGCTGGTGCTTATGTTCAAGTTGTTGCTCGTGATGGCGCTTATGCAACTCTACGTCTTCGCTCTGGCGAAATGCGTAAAGTTCCAGTAGATTGCCGCGCAACTCTTGGTGAAGTTGGTAACTCTGAGCACATGCTACGCCAATTAGGTAAAGCGGGTGCTAAACGCTGGAGAGGCGTACGTCCAACGGTTCGTGGTGTAGCTATGAACCCGGTTGATCACCCACATGGTGGTGGTGAAGGTCGTACATCAGGTGGTCGTCACCCAGTTTCTCCTTGGGGTGTGCCTACCAAGGGTTACAAGACTCGTACCAACAAACGCACTGACAAGTACATTGTACGTCGTCGTAATAAATAGTAAGAGGATTCGCCATGCCACGTTCTCTCAAGAAAGGTCCATTCATTGACCTGCACTTGCTGAAGAAGGTAGAGAAAGCGGTGGAAGCCGGTGACAAAAAGCCTATCAAGACTTGGTCTCGCCGCTCTATGATCATTCCAAACATGATTGGTTTGACCATCGCTGTCCATAATGGTCGTCAGCACGTACCTGTTTTCGTAACTGACGAAATGATCGGCCACAAACTTGGTGAGTTTTCACCAACGCGTACTTATCGCGGCCATGCTGCTGATAAGAAAGCGAAGAAGCGTTAATACGGGAGAATATAGATGGAAGTTTTAGCTAAACATCGCTACGCCCGTACGTCGCCACAAAAAGCTCGCTTAGTTGCTGATCAAATTCGTGGATTACCTGTTGCTAAAGCGCTGGAAATCCTAACATTCAGCCCTAAGAAAGCGGCCGTACTGGTTAAGAAAGTACTAGATTCAGCAATTGCTAATGCTGAACACAACGAAGGCGCAGACATCGATGAGCTAGTAGTTGGTAAAGTGTTCGTTGACGAAGCACCTACCATGAAGCGCATCATGCCACGTGCTAAAGGCCGTGCTGACCGTATCATCAAGCGTACCAGCCACATCACTGTGGTTGTATCAGATCGCTAGGAGAGAGTAATGGGACAGAAAGTACATCCAAATGGTATCCGTCTGGGTATCACCAAGCCTTGGATCTCTACCTGGTACGCTGATAAAGGTGAGTATGCTGCTAACCTAGATAGCGACTGGGAAGTACGTCAGTTTCTATTTAAGAAACTAAAAGCGGCGTCTGTATCTAAGATTGTTATCGAGCGTCCAGCGAAAAGTGTTCGCGTGACTATCCACACTGCACGTCCAGGTGTTGTGATTGGTAAGAAAGGTGAAGACGTTGAAGTTCTACGTAAAGCAGTATCAAAAATTACTGGTACTACTGCGCAGATCAACATTGCTGAGATCCGTAAGCCAGAACTAGACGCTAAGCTAGTTGCTGATTCTATCGCACAACAGCTTGAGCGTCGTGTAATGTTCCGTCGCGCTATGAAGCGTGCGGTACAAAATGCAATGCGCATTGGTGCTCAAGGTATCAAAGTTGAAGTAAGCGGTCGTCTAGGCGGCGCTGAAATCGCACGTTCTGAGTGGTATCGTGAAGGTCGTGTACCTCTACATACTTTACGTGCTGACATCGACTACGCTACTGCAGAAGCTCACACCCAATACGGTGTGATCGGTATCAAAGTTTGGATCTTCAAAGGTGAAGTTCTAGACGGTGTTATGCCGAAGCTTGAAGAGCCGAAGCAGCCTAAGCGCAAGTCTCGTGGTAAATAGGAGAGCCTTCAATGCTGCAACCTAAACGAATGAAGTTTCGCAAGATGCACAAAGGCCGTAACCGCGGTCTTGGTAAAGGCGCAGAAGTAAGCTTCGGTGAATTTGGTCTGAAAGCAGTTGGCCGCGGCCGTTTAACTGCACGTCAGATTGAATCTGCGCGTCGTGCGATGACACGTCACATTAAGCGTCAAGGTAAAATTTGGATCCGAGTTTTCCCTGACAAGCCAATTACCTCTAAGCCTCTTGAAGTGCGTATGGGTAAAGGTAAAGGTAACGTTGAATACTGGGTATGTCAGATTCAACCTGGTAAGGTACTTTACGAGATGGAAGGTGTACCAGAAGAGCTAGCGCGTGAAGCGTTTGAACTTGCTGCTGCCAAGCTTCCAATCAAGACTACCTTCGTAACTAAGACGGTGATGTAATGAAAGCGAGCGAACTAAGAGAAAAAAGCGTTGAAGAACTAAACGCTGAACTACTTGGTCTGCTGCGTGAGCAGTTTAACCTGCGTATGCAACACGCTACTGGCCAACTGAACCAAACTCATCAGTTGAAGCAAGTACGCCGTAACATTGCGCGTGTTAAGACCATTATTACTTCTAAGGCGGGTGCATAATGTCTGAGAAAATTCGTACATTACAAGGTCGCGTACTAAGCAACAAAATGGACAAGTCTATTACTGTTGCAGTAGAGCGCCAAGTAAAACACCCAATCTACGGGAAGTACATTAAGCGTACTACTAAACTTCACGCACACGACGAAGCAAACGTGTGTAACGAAGGCGATTTAGTAACCATTCGCGAATGTCGTCCTCTGTCTAAGACTAAGTCTTGGACTTTGGTAGAAGTAGTAACAAAAGCCTAATTTTTTAGTCTTTTAGTGAAACGGCTCCAAAAAATGGGGCCGTTTGTTTTTTTAACACTACCTATTTCAAAATTATGGTGTTATACTTGCGCGCCATTTTTGACCAAATTGGGTCGAAAATGGGTGTTTTTATGTCCTAATTTTGGGATTTGTGTAGTAACGATAGCGGAGCACTTGAAATGATCCAAATGCAATCGCAGCTTGAAGTGGCCGACAACAGCGGTGCACGTAGAGTTCAATGTATTAAGGTCTTGGGTGGCTCTCATCGTCGTTATGCCGGGATCGGCGACATCATCAAAGTTTCTGTAAAAGAAGCAATTCCTCGCGCTAAAGCGAAGAAAGGTGATGTATATAACGCGGTGGTAGTCCGTACTAAGAAAGGCGTTCGTCGTCCAGACGGTTCTGTCATTCGCTTCGATCGGAACGCAGCGGTATTGCTAAATGCAAACCTTGCACCGATTGGTACTCGTATCTTTGGCCCTGTGACACGTGAATTGCGTACTGAGCAATTCATGAAAATTGTGTCGCTAGCCCCAGAAGTACTATAAAGGAGCTTCAAAATGGCAGCTAAAATCCGTCGCGAAGACGAAGTAGTAGTAATTGCTGGTAAAGACAAAGGTAAATCTGGAAAGGTTACTCAAGTTTTTACAAACGGCAAAGTACTTGTTGAAGGCGTTAACCTTGTTAAGAAACACCAAAAGCCAAACCCACAATTGGGCGTAACTGGCGGCGTGATTGACAAAGAAGCACCGATTCAAGCATCAAATGTAGCGATCAAGAACCCTACCACTGGTAAGGCGGATCGTGTTGGTTTCCGATTCGAAGATGGCAAAAAAGTGCGCTTCTTCAAATCGAACAGTGAACTCGTATAAGTATTGGAGTAAACGATGGCGAAACTGCATGATAAATATAAAGAGACTGTTATCGCTGAACTTTCTAAGAAGTTTGGTTTTACCAGTGTCATGCAAGTCCCTCGGATTGAGAAAATCACCCTTAACATGGGTGTTGGCGAGGCTGTAGCAGACAAGAAAGTTATGGAGCACGCGCTTCGTGACATGACTGCTATCGCAGGTCAAAAGCCAGTTGTAACTGTTGCTCGTAAATCAGTTGCTGGTTTTAAAATCCGTGATGGCTACCCTATTGGTTGTAAAGTTACCCTACGCGGTGAGCGTATGTGGGAATTCTTCGAGCGTTTAGTTGATATCGCGATCCCTCGTATCCGTGACTTCCGTGGTCTAAGTGCGAAGTCTTTCGACGGTCGTGGCAACTATGCGATGGGCGTGCGTGAGCAAATCATCTTCCCTGAAATCGATTACGATAAAATCGATAAAATTCGTGGTATGGATATCGTTATCACTACTACTGCGAAAAATGATGAAGAAGGTCGAGCTCTATTAGACGCATTCAACTTCCCATTCAAGAAATAAGGGTAGCGCAATGGCAAAAAGTTCAATGAAAGCACGTGAAGCAAAACGTGCCAAGCTTGTAGCTCAGTACGCTGAAAAGCGTGCGACTCTTAAAGCTATCATTGCAAGTCCTGAGACTTCAGAAGAAGATCGTTGGGACGCAGTATTGAAGCTGCAAGGTCTTCCACGTGATTCAAGCCGTTCGCGTCAGCGCAACCGCTGTAATCAAACTGGACGCCCACATGGTTTCCTACGTAAGTTCGGCCTTAGCCGTATCAAATTACGTGAAGCAACTATGCGCGGTGAGGTTCCTGGTCTGCGTAAGGCCAGCTGGTAAGCACTTGTTACGGAGTAAGCTAATATGAGCATGCAAGATCCTATTGCGGATATGTTAACCCGTATTCGTAACGGCCAAGCTGCTAACAAAGTATCTGTGAAAATGCCTTCAGCTAAGCTGAAAGTTGCATTAGCCAAAGTTCTTAAGGACGAAGGTTATATCACTGACTACGCCGTAGCAGATGAAGCCAAGCCTGAATTAGAAGTTGAATTAAAATACTTCCAAGGCAAACCAGTCGTTGAGACTATCCAACGTGTATCACGTCCAGGACTACGTATTTACAAAGGTAAAGACGAGCTTCCTAAAGTGATGGGCGGTTTGGGTATCGCAATCGTATCCACTTCAAAAGGCTTGATGACCGACCGCGCTGCCCGCCAAGCAGGCATGGGTGGTGAAGTTATCTGCTACGTAGCATAAGGAGTTAGCAATGTCTCGTGTAGCAAAAGCACCAGTCGCTATTCCAGCTGGCGTAGAAGTGACTTTAAACGGCCAAAACATCACAGTGAAAGGTGCTAAAGGTACACTTTCTCGTGAGCTAAACGCTGCAGTAACTGCAGTTGTTGAAGGTACTGAGCTTAAAGTAGCACCTGTTGAAGGTGTAGCTAACGCTTGGGCACAAGCAGGTACTGCTCGTGCACTTATCAACAACATGGTTATCGGTGTTTCTCAAGGTTTTGAGAAGAAACTACAACTAATCGGTGTTGGTTACCGTGCGAAAATCGCAGGTAAAGGCGTTGATTTGACTTTAGGTTTCTCACATCCTTTAGTTCACGAACTACCAGCAGGCATCAAAGCTGAATGTCCAAGCCAAACTGAAATTGTTATCAGCGGTGTTGATAAGCAATTGGTTGGTCAAGTTGCGGCTGAAATTCGCGGCTACCGTCCACCAGAGCCTTACAAAGGTAAAGGTGTTCGTTACGCTGACGAAAATGTTCGCCGTAAAGAAGCTAAGAAGAAGTAAGGTAACGCGATATGGATAAGAAAACATCTCGCTTACGTCGCGCCACTCGCGCTCGTAAGAAGATCCTTGAACTGGGCGTTAACCGTCTGGTCGTACATCGTACTCCGCGTCACATTTACGCTCAGGTTATCGGTCCTGACGCAAACGTAATCGTTGCAGCTTCTACTGCTGAAAAAGCAGTAAACGAAAGCCTAAAAGCAACAGGTAACGTTGATGCGGCGAAAGCAGTAGGTAAAGCTATTGCTGAGCGTGCGGTAGAGAAGGGCGTAACTAACGTTGCGTTCGACCGTTCTGGTTTCAAGTATCATGGTCGTGTAGCAGCACTAGCTGATGCCGCTCGTGAAGCTGGCCTGAAGTTCTAAGGAGTTATACAAAATTATGGCTAAATTAGAAACTCAGCAAAAAGACGATTTACAAGAAAAGCTTGTAGCAGTAAATCGTGTTTCTAAAGTGGTAAAAGGTGGTCGTATCTTTAGCTTTACTGCACTAACTGTTGTTGGTGATGGTAATGGTAAAGTTGGCTACGGCTATGGTAAAGCACGTGAAGTACCAGCTGCGATCCAAAAAGCGATGGAAAAAGCTCGTCGCAACATCGTGACCGTTCAGCTTAAAGACGGTACTTTGCATCACCCTATTAAGGGTCGTCACTCTGGTTCTAAAGTTTACATGCAACCAGCAAGTGAAGGTACTGGTGTTATCGCCGGTGGTGCAATGCGTGCAGTTCTGGAAGTTGCTGGCGTACACAACGTACTGTCAAAAGCTTACGGTTCTACTAACCCGATCAACATCGTTCGCGCAACTGTAGACGCTCTAGTGCACATGAAGTCACCTGAGCAAATCGCAGCTAAGCGTGGTCTGAACGTTGAAGACATTCAGGGGTAATGCACCATGGCTAAGAAAACTATTAAAGTAACTCAGACTAAAAGTGCTATTGGTCGTTTGCCAAAGCACCGCGCAACCCTAACTGGTTTAGGTCTACGTCGCATTGGCCACACTGTTGAGCTAGAAGATACTCCTTCTGTTCGCGGTATGGTTAACAAAGTCTACTACATGGTATCGGTGGAGGAATAAGATGCAATTAAACACTTTATCTCCAGCACCTGGTTCTAAATCAGCTAAGAAGCGCGTTGGTCGTGGTATTGGTTCTGGTTTAGGTAAGACTGGTGGTCGCGGCCACAAAGGTCAGAAGTCACGTAGTGGCGGCGGTGTACGCGTAGGATTTGAAGGTGGTCAAATGCCACTTAAAATCCGTTTGCCTAAGTTTGGTTTCACTTCTCGTGTGTCTTTAGTGACTGCAGAAGTACGCCTAGGCGAACTAGCTAAAGTTAACGGTGATGTTATTGACTTACATTCGCTAAAAGCAGCGAACGTAATTACTCGCAATATCCAGTTTGCGAAAATCGTTCTTTCAGGTACCATTGATCGCCCAGTGACCGTAAAAGGTCTTAAGGTAACCAAAGGTGCACGTGCAGCTATCGAAGCTGCCGGCGGTAAGATCGAGGAATAATCGTCAATGGCAAAACCAGGACTTGATTTAAAAAGCGCGAAAGGCGGTCTATCTGAATTGAAGACACGTCTCCTGTTCGTGATTGGTGCAATTATCGTCTTTAGAGCGGGTTCATTTGTACCAATTCCTGGTATTGACGCAGCTGTACTAGCAGAGCTGTTTGCTCAACAAAAGGGAACCATCCTAGGCATGTTTAACATGTTCTCTGGTGGTGCCCTTGAGCGTGCCTCTATCTTTGCATTGGGGATCATGCCGTACATTTCGGCGTCGATCATCATGCAATTATTGACTGTTGTGCATCCTGCACTGGCTGAACTGAAAAAGGAAGGCGAGTCTGGACGTAAGAAAATCAGTCAATACACACGATATGGAACGTTCGTGTTGGCAACCTTTCAGGCAATCGGTATTGCGACAGGTTTACCAAACTTAGTACCAGGTCTAGTGGTTAACTTAGGCTTTGGCTTTTACTTTGTTGCGGTAGTGAGCTTAGTGACAGGAACCATGTTCCTTATGTGGCTAGGTGAGCAAATTACCGAGCGCGGCATTGGTAATGGTATCTCGATCCTTATTTTCGCAGGTATTGTTGCTGGGTTGCCATCTGCTATCGGCCAAACGGCTGAGCAGGCGCGTCAAGGTGACTTGAATGTATTAGTGTTGTTGCTGCTTGCTGTGATTGTTTTTGCAGTCACATATTTCGTGGTATTCGTCGAGCGTGGTCAACGTCGTATCGTTGTTAACTATGCTAAGCGTCAGCAAGGCCGTAAGGTGTTTGCAGCGCAAAGTACCCACTTGCCATTAAAAGTAAATATGGCGGGTGTGATACCACCGATTTTTGCATCCAGTATCATTTTGTTCCCAGGCACACTGGCTCAGTGGTTTGGTCAAAATGAATCTATGGCGTGGTTAAGTGATATTTCACTGGCTGTATCGCCTGGACAACCGCTGTATTCTTTATTGTATGCAGCTGCTATTATCTTCTTCTGTTTCTTCTACACGGCGTTGGTATTCAACCCTCGTGAAACAGCAGATAACTTGAAGAAGAGTGGCGCATTCATTCCTGGGATACGTCCTGGAGAACAGACTTCGCGTTACATTGATAAAGTAATGACCCGTCTTACATTGGCTGGTGCGTTATACATTACCTTTATCTGTTTAATTCCAGAGTTCATGCTTATCGCTTGGAAAGTACAATTCTACTTCGGCGGTACTTCACTACTGATCATGGTAGTGGTTATCATGGACTTTATGGCTCAGGTTCAGACCCATATGATGTCTCATCAATATGAGTCTGTGATGAAGAAAGCAAATCTAGTGAACAAAGCGAATTTAGACCGCTTTGGTCGCGGATAAGCATAACGGAGTGATGAAATGAAAGTTCGAGCTTCCGTGAAGAAGATCTGCCGTAACTGCAAGATCGTCAAGCGTAGTGGCGTTGTACGCGTTATCTGTGTTGAACCAAAACACAAACAGCGTCAAGGCTAAAAAGAAGAAGTTTTGACCGATTTACGTGAAAGGTTGTAAATCGGTCAAATAATGATTGCAAAACTGTCGTCTGTCGAGTATCCTTTCGGGCTTTTCGCAGATGACCATTAACTTGAGGAGTGCATAGTGGCCCGTATCGCTGGCATTAACATTCCTGATCAGAAGCATACAGTCATTGCATTGACTGCAATCTTCGGCATCGGCAAAACAACTGCTAAGGCAATTTGTTCTGCTGCATCTATCGCTGAAGACGCTAAGATCAAGGAATTGAGCGAAGCTCAAATAGATACTCTACGCGAAGAAGTTGCCAAATACACTGTAGAAGGTGACTTACGTCGTGAGATTTCAATGAACATCAAGCGCCTAATGGATCTTGGTTGTTATCGTGGTCTCCGCCATCGTCGTAGCCTGCCTCTCCGTGGGCAACGTACAAAGACCAATGCGCGTACGCGTAAAGGTCCACGTAAGCCAATTAAAAAGTAACGGGAAGGGGTTAAGCAATGGCTAAAAGTCCATCACGTTCACCGCGCAAGCGTGTACGTAAACAGATTGCAGACGGCATGGCTCATATCCACGCGTCTTTCAACAACACAATTGTTACTATTACAGACCGTCAAGGTAATGCATTAGCTTGGGCTACTGCAGGTGGTAGTGGTTTCCGTGGTTCACGTAAATCAACTCCATTTGCTGCACAGGTTGCTGCAGAGCGCGCAGGTAATGCAGCTCAAGACTACGGTCTTAAAAACCTTGAAGTTTTCGTAAAGGGTCCTGGTCCAGGTCGTGAATCAGCCATTCGTGCGCTGAACGCAGTTGGTTATAAAATTACCAACATCACAGACGTGACGCCAATCCCTCATAACGGTTGTCGTCCTCCTAAAAAGCGTCGTGTATAACGCCTTAGGATAGTTGGAGAAAGATCATGGCAAGATACTTGGGTCCCAAGCTCAAGCTCAGCCGCCGAGAAGGTACTGACCTTTTCTTAAAGAGCGGTGTGAGAGCAATTGATTCGAAATGTAAACTAGAAACTGCACCAGGTCAGCACGGCGCTCGTAAGCCTCGTCTATCTGAGTACGGTCTTCAGTTACGTGAGAAACAAAAAGTTCGTCGTATTTACGGTGTGTTAGAAAAGCAATTCCGTAACTACTATAAAGAAGCTGCACGTGTTAAAGGCAACACTGGTGAAAACTTGTTGCAATTATTAGAAACTCGTCTAGATAATGTAGTTTATCGTATGGGTTTCGGTTCGACACGCGCAGAAGCACGTCAGCTGGTTAGCCATAAGTCAATTATGGTAAATGGTCGTGTTGTAAACATTCCATCATTCAAAGTGTCTGCGAATGATGTAGTAAGCATTCGCGAGAAGTCACGTAAGCAAGCTCGTATTCAAGCTGCTTTAGAAGTGGCTGGTCAACGTGAAAAGCCTACATGGGTTGAAGTAGACAACGCTAAGATGGAAGGTGCTTTCAAGCGTCTACCTGAGCGTAGCGACCTGTCTGCGGACATAAACGAACAGCTGATCGTCGAGCTTTACTCTAAGTAAGGCTAACAAACAAGAGAGGACACAATGCAGGGTTCTGTTAAAGAATTTCTTAGACCGCGTCTCGTAGATATCGAGCAGGTTAACCCAACTCGTGCCAAAGTAACCCTAGAGCCACTAGAGCGTGGTTTTGGTCACACCTTAGGTAACGCGTTGCGTCGCATCCTATTGTCGTCTATGCCAGGCTGCGCAGTCACCGAAGTAGAAATCGACGGTGTGTTGCACGAGTACAGCAGCAAGGAAGGCGTGCAAGAAGATATCCTTGAAATATTGCTTAATCTAAAAGGCTTAGCAGTACACCTCGAGGGTAAAGATGAAGCCATGCTTACCTTGAGTAAGTCAGGCGCAGGCCCTGTCACCGCAGCAGATATCACTCATGATGGCGACGTTGCTATCATGAATCCAGATCACGTTATTTGTCATTTGACAGGTAACAATGACATCAGCATGCGTATTCGTGTAGAACGTGGCCGTGGTTATGTACCAGCATCTGCTCGTGCACAAACCGAAGACGATGACCGCCCAATTGGCCGTCTATTAGTCGATGCTTCTTTCTCACCTGTTGCTCGTATCGCTTACAATGTTGAAGCGGCACGTGTTGAGCAACGTACTGATTTAGATAAGCTTATCATCGATATGACCACTAACGGTACTATCGACCCTGAAGAAGCGATCCGTCGCTCTGCAACCATCTTAGCTGAACAGCTTGATGCGTTTGTTGAACTACGTGATGTGTCTGAGCCAGAGCAGAAAGAAGAGAAGCCAGAGTTCGATCCGATATTATTGCGTCCTGTCGACGATCTAGAGTTAACTGTACGTTCGGCTAACTGTTTGAAAGCCGAAGCGATTCATTACATCGGTGATCTGGTACAGCGCACTGAAGTTGAGCTGCTTAAAACCCCTAACCTTGGTAAGAAGTCTCTTACTGAAATTAAGGATGTTTTGGCATCTCGCGGACTGTCGTTAGGTATGCGTCTTGAAAACTGGCCTCCAGCTAGTTTAGCAGACGACCTATAAGTCCCAGGTCTGTACAGATTTTAGGTTATAAGGATTAAGTCATGCGCCATCGTAAGAGTGGACGTCAACTTAACCGCAACAGCAGTCATCGTAAGGCCATGTTCTCAAACATGGCTGCATCGCTAGTTCGTCATGAGATCATCAAGACGACTACCGTTAAAGCGAAAGAACTGCGCCGCGTAGTTGAGCCATTGATCACACTTGCTAAAAGTGACAGTGTTGCAAATCGTCGTTTAGCGTTTGCTCGCACTCGCGACGCTGAAGTTGTAGGTAAGTTATTTACTGAATTGGGTCCACGCTATCAGGAACGTCCTGGTGGTTACACCCGTATCCTGAAGTGCGGTCTACGTACTGGTGATAAAGCGCCTATGGCGTATATTGAGCTAGTTGATCGCCCAGAAACTACAGAAGTTGTTGAAGAAGCAGCTGAGTAAGTTTTCAGGAAATTAAAAAAACCGAGCTCAAAGGCTCGGTTTTTTTACGTCTATAAATATTCTATCCAGAAATTCTTTTATAGAAGGTCTATCTGGGTTCTTCTTTTTTTTTTTACAACTATTATTCAGGCTCAAATTCCAGTTTATATTTGGTTTTCCCTGGCAGCAGTGGGCTTGGATTAGCTTGTGCCCAATCGTCAAATCCGGTTTTGTAATAAGGCGATAAAGGATGTCCACTTTGACCTCCAGGCATATGGAAAATACCCTTGTCTTCATGCCCTGGGGCCACAATCATCCGTTCTGACACGCCGGTACTTGGCCTTTGTGCATTCGGCATCCAATTATCTCCTGAAAGCTCAATGTCTGGCATATTGAGGTACTTCCCAACAAGTGGGATGGCGCCGCTTAATGGATGTTTGATTTCAGCGGTATTTCTTTGTCCCCAAGTTGCTGATTTCAGCGCTGTCATTGCATCACTGTGATTTTGTTCTGCTAAGTCAGCAACCACTGAATCTATGGTTTTTAAGAATAATTGGTCCCAACTTTTATATTGTGGGCTTAACCAATTCATTGGTTTTTGTTGATACAAGGTCAATAGCATTTCTCTCTCATGGTTTACCCCTTGCAGCCAGGCATCATCGATTTCTTTATGGGGAATTTGGGTGGTCGCTAATAAGTATCGTCCTATGCTTTGTAATACGGTTTTATTGAGTTGATCATGAAACTCTCGTACTAAACGGTAGCCATGATCATAAGGCTCAGCATGTCCACTCCATTGTTGTATTTGCTCTCTTACATAGGCACGCTCTGGATGATTGATGATAGCTTTAGGCGTCAATACTTCCAGCATGAGTTTACGCCAATGGTTTAAGTATAATGCTCGACTGTCTGTGGCCACCTTGAGGAGTTTATGTTCATTTACTTGCTTGAGTTTGAGTAAGTGGTCACGTATTTGCTTTTGACGTGCGCCGAGCGAGTAACCGCCATCTCCAATCTTGCGAAGATCATCACCACTAGCTACACGGGCGTTTGCTGTCCATATTCGCTTAAGCTTTGGGTTAATGACTTTGGGATATTTATGTATCGGTAACCAACCTTGCCATTGACTGTCGGCGTGTCGCCAATCAATCGGAAATCTTGTGTCTCTGCTCGTTCGTTTAGGGAGTTTACCCGCGATGCTCCAACCTATATTTCCCTGACTATCGGCAATTGCGATGTTTTGTGGTGGTAAGCCCGAACGATTAGCAATATCAATGGCATCGTGTACTGTGTGCGCCGTCTCCATTTCCATCAAGTTAACATTAGTGGCACTGGGCTTATAAGCCGTCCACATTAGGGCATATTTTTGACTGGTAAATGGTGACTCAATTACGGGTCCCCACCGAGTGCTGTCGAATTTCATTTCTACTGGGCTTTCACCTTTTACATTTATGGTGTCGTACCAAGTATGAAATGTATCTTTTCCTTGGTTGGTAAAATATTCATTACCATCAACTTTGAGTTTGATTAAGTCTACCCAGTCGCCATAGCTATTGGTAAATGCCCAAGCTATATGCCCATTACTGCCAACAATCATACTGGGCACACCGGGGAGCGTTGCACCAGTGATTTTTACGGGTTCATGGTCATTAGGGTTCGGAAAGCGTAGTTGTGCTCGATACCAGACGGTAGGCACTCTTAAGCCAAGATGCATGTCATCTTCAACCATGGCGCTTTTATAGGGGGTTAACTCACCAGCAACTGCAAAGTTATTACTGCCAATCATGGTTTCTGGTTTGATGTGTCCAGTCATTGCTGAGTATGTGTCCGGAGATAAATTTCTTAAGTTGATCTCGTTTTTATTTGGGATCGTCATTTTGTATTTATGATCGCTTTCTAGTGGCGAATCCCAACGGGTATATTGAGGTGAAATAAAAGAGAGAACTTTAGGGGAAACCAGTTTCGCTAAAAATCCCTTGGTGGCATCTAAATGACCGCTGGGATCATTGAGGTCGAGATACATGCTGTATATAACAAGGAAGCTGTCCTCCATTTTCCAAGGTTGCGGAGAGACATTCAGTAGCCAATATTCAAAGGGTTTACTGGTTAAATCCCTAAGTCCTTGGTTTACGCCTGTGGTATAGGCTTTGAGTATATTTTTCTGGGCTTGTGGTAAAAGCTTTATGGCTTCGCTAGCGATGAGTCTAAAGCGGTGTATGCGTTGCTTTTTATCATATTCAATGGCGCGTTCTCCAAACAGCTCTGATAACTCTCCTGCCGAATTGCGTCTAGATAAATCCATTTGAAAAAAACGCTCTTGTGCATGTAGATAACCGGTTGCATAGGCAACATCAGCTCTGGATCGCCCTGTTATCGTTGGAACACCTTGTGCATCGCGAGTGACATCTACAGGATGCTGTATATATGGCGACGAGATAGAGCCATTAAGTTGAGGTAAACTCAGTCTGAATACAATGAAGCCAACAATAACAATCAGTGCTGTGATGAATGCTAAGCTTTTCAAACTCCTAGATAACCAAATCCGCATAGCCAACTCCTGTAATACTTTTTATCTACCATAATCGGTTATTGGCTTGCTATCAAATTTACATGCCTAATAGCATTTCAGTGAATTATCTGTGTAGAAATCTATTTTACTTAGCAATTATCAAGTAAATTTCCTTATTCGATTTTGTTCTAAGTATCCGTTTTGGTTTTTGTAAACTATTGAATATATAGGCCATTTTATTGCTCACAATTACCTGCATAATCCAATCGATGAAAAATCGTTCATGAACGTTCGGCTTTAGAACAAGATCATTTAAAATCAATCCTAATCGTATAAGTTGAGTATTCTGCAGCGAGGTATTTATGGGTATCGTTGGCAGTCGTCCGTTTTTAATTCCCAGCTATAGCCCCACTGTTGATGAAAGCTTAGTGAATAAGCTAAAAGCAAAAGGGAACACACGGGGTAATCTATTTTCGTATTTGAATGACTTATGGTTGCGATTTAAAAACTACGTCGTCGGCATTAATTCACAAGAGTTCACCATTCCCCTGAGAGTATTGATCATGGCGGGTAAAGCGGAAGAGGGACAGCTATCCACCTGTCAAACTGCTTGTGTTGAGGCCATGCATCGCTTTAATGGCTTACCACGACAAGAAGTTAATGGTTACGCTGGTCCTAGAGTAATTATGACTTCACCACCAGACAACTGGCACAATGCAGGAAATTATGTCTTCTATCTTGTGTATCAGGATTTGAAAGGCAATAAAAAACAAATTGAACTATGCCGAGTTGACCGTGAAAAAGACATCGATTTTGAGAAAAAACGCAGGAAGAAATTTAATAATGCGACTCAGTTTTCTCGGTGTGCAACTTGTGAATCGCATGAGCTTATTTCACAATTTCCAGAATCCTTTAAACATGAATCAGAGCTTTATGATTTATTCCTCCAAATGAAGGTGGCTAAAACAGTAACTGATTGTGATGCTGTGTTTTTGACTTTACGGAAGGAATGTTTAGATCCTCGGATTAAATTCAAGGCTCGTATTCGAACAGTGGGTGAGGGAGAACATCGTTTTCGTCTAAAAAGTTATTGGGTCGTATTGCCAAATCAAAGTGTTTACGCGTTAAAGAAAAATATTCCATCTGATAATTGGTTGGAAGATGTTCCTTCAAATACCAGAGACCATCAAGATGATGTCTGGTTAAAATTACCAGAAGATGTTGAAGTCGTTGATGAGCAGCCTGTGTTATATGGCTCAGGATTCTTTTTTGGCGGGAAATATACCTATGTTTAGTGTTGAGCTAAGTTAGCTCAACACTAAACATGATGGCATTACTGCTTAGTGGCTTCTTTGCTATATTCAAGTTTTTTATGCTGTTTACCCATTGCCTCAGCCACTTCTGGCGGCATGTATTCCTCATCATGCTTGGCTAATACTTCAGAGGCTTGTAATCGGTTTGGCGCGATTAATACGCCTTGAGCGACAATACCTTGCCCCTCTCGGAATAGATCAGGTAACAGATTATCGTAAACCACAATGATTTGATGTCCGCCTGCATCGTGAACGGCAAACTCAACGTGCAAACTTTTAGGATCACGCTTGAGAGAGCCAACAGTAACCATGCCACCAATACGAATGCGTTGCCCGATAGTTGGTTTTACGCCACTGTCTTTCTTACCATTCACAATTTCAGAAGGGGTATAGAATAAATTCAAATTCGAGTTGAGTGCGTATAGCATTAACGACACGGCTGCCGCGACACCGAGGATCAGAGTGCTGGCTAAGATCAGTCGTTTTTTACGCCTTAGATTCATTTTTATTTCTCCGAATTGCTTTGAGTCTTTCGTCGCGCTTGAGTTTGTCAGCGATACGTTTAAGGTTGCGCTTTTCTTGGGTGGCGCTTAAGTATATGAGTATGCCAATGCTGCCAAAGGTGATGCCATAGGAGCACCAGACAAAAAAGGCATACCCACCCATATTGAAAAAGGCTTGTAAGGAATCAAATTGCATTACTTGTTCTCTCCTTCAAGTGCCATCGTTTTTACCCACGGACGCATACTGCTACGGGCAATGATTTCAGCTTTAAAGCGCATGATCACAATGGCGCCAATCAGTAAGCCAAAACCAAAAATATTCATTAATAGCGGATACAGCATATCGCTAGTGATTGCTGACTTTTCAGTGATTTTAATGGTGGAGCCTTGATGTAATGAGTTCCACCAATCCACCGAATATTTGATGATTGGAATGTTAATGACACCGACGATGGCTAAAATGCCCGCAGCACGAGCGGCAACCACTTTATCTTCAAAAGAGGCGTATAAGGCAATGACGCCTAAGTAGAGGAATAATAGAATGAGCTCTGAAGTCAGTCGAGCGTCCCATACCCACCAAGCACCCCACATGGGCTTACCCCAAAATGAGCCTGTGATCAGCGCAATAAAGGTCATGACTGCGCCAACAGGTGCCATGGCGGCTGCACTCCAATCGGCAAGTTTGAGCTGCCAAACCATGCCGATGAAAGAAGCGATTGCCATGCCCACATAGACAGACATTGACATGGACGCCGCAGGAACATGGATAAAGATGATGCGATAACTGTCCCCTTGTTGATAATCGGTAGGGGCAAACATTAATCCCCAAATGGTGCCGATAAGGGTTAAGGAGAACCCTAACACGGCAAACCATGGGAATAGGGTTGTAGACAGTTGATACGCTTTTTCAGGTGAAGCGTAAGGATGTAACCATTTCCACATCTAATTCGTACTCACTTTTAAAGCAGCGCCAATGGCAAATGGCGCCATAGTTAATGAACCTGCCAACATCGCGGCAATAATCGCCAGTTGACCATCATAAGGTAAATTCATTCCAGCAGCATCGATGGCACTGGTGGCAAAAATCAATATTGGGATATATAAAGGCAAAATTAATAAGCTCAGCAGTACGCCGCCTTTGTTTAATCCGACGGTCAAAGCTACCCCAATTGCCCCTAATAAACTTAAAACTGGGGTACCTAATAATAAAGTGAGGATTAACGCAAGGTAAGCTTGATGATCGAGATTTAATAAAAGTGCTAATAATGGTGAGATAAGCACTAAAGGTAAACCCGTTAAAATCCAATGGGCTAACACCTTTGCCATCACTAAAATAGTGAGTGGTTGTGGGCTTAACAGCATTTGCTCAAGCGTTCCATCATTAAAGTCAGCTTTAAATAAACGCTCTAATGACAACATAGAAGATAATAGGGCGGCGACCCAAATGATCCCAGGGGCGATGCGCGCTAAGGTATTGGGCTCAGGGCCAATACCCAGTGGGAATAGGGTGATCACCATAATAAAAAACAACAGAGGATTAAAGATATCCCCGCGTTGGCGCAGCGCGATGGCTATGTCTCGTTTTAAAACGGTAAAAAAACCTCGGCGATAACTGAGCTGATTCGATTGATCCATGATTAATACTCCTGCGCATCCAAGCGGATGACTTTCAAACGCTCTGCGGGGATCACCGTTAAGTCTTGATGACTGGTCAAGATCACACATCCACCCTGATCGGCATGTTGTAGAAACTTGTTCTCTAAATGTTCAACACCCCGTTTGTCAATCGCGGTAAAGGGCTCATCAAGGATCCAAATTTTGGCATTGGTATGCCACAATCTTGCTAAAGAAGTGCGGCGATGCTGACCTGCGGATAAATGTCCGGCTGGAGTGTCTTCGAACCCTGAAAGATTCACTTCAGCTAAAATCTCTCGAAGATTGGCCTTTTCATAACCATTTAATGTGAGGTAAACATCAAGATTCGCTTGAGCCGTGAGTTCAGGCTTTACTCCAGCTTTGTGTCCCAAATATAACAGGGCTTGTAGAAATTCTTCAGAGGCTTGAGCGATTGGCTGATTTTGGTAGAGCACTTGACCTTCATAAGGACGGGATAACCCTGTCAATATCCGCAGTAAGCTGGTTTTCCCTGCGCCGTTTGGACCTTCTATTTGCACAATATCGCCTGCGTTGACCGAAAAGCTCAGCTCGTCAAACAGCACCCGTTCTTCACGAATGCAAGTCAGACTGTCAGCGGTCAATAAGACATTGGTTGAAACTGGTTGCGACACAGAGCCCTCTTTCATAGGTCTTTGTTTGCTGTAAACACAAACGATGATTTTTGGGTTGGCGCAATAGTAGCACAAAGCATTGCAATGGTTTACTTTCGGTTATGTTTAAGTAACAAGAAATTGATTTACTGCAAAACTCTGTTCATTTCCATCACAAGCTTGATCACCTTATTATTGTTGATAAAAACTGTCTTATTGACAGCGTTTATACAGGCTTATTGTCGATAAACCACTAAATCTTCGCGGGGGTAGGGTGAGTTTTGTCACAATTTATTGTATTCTAAACCCTTAATACCGATCTATAATTGGTAACAATAAGTATAAATATAATAAGAGTACTCCGTTATTCAGGCTTATTAGCTCGAATAATAAATTAAAGCAATGTGTGTAACTGCACTAGGAACATAAAATATGAAAAAACTGTTAATGATGTCAGCGGTAGCTGCGTTGACTCTGTCAGCCAATGTTATGGCTCAAGATGGAAAAGCGGTTTATGACAAAGCATGTCACGTTTGCCACTCTATGGGTGTCGCTGGCGCACCTAAGTCTCATAACACAGCGGATTGGGCACCTCGTCTAAAACTAGGTCTTGATGAGCTAGTTAAAGTTGTGAAAAAAGGTAAGGGTGCAATGCCTCCTGGTGGTATGTGCATGGATTGTAAAGATGCAGACTACAAAGCTGCAATCAAATACATGTCTTCAGCGAAAAAATAATCGTTTAAGATGTGAAAAAACCGGCTATGAAAGCCGGTTTTTTTATGTATTTCAAATAGTAAACGGGCTATTTAATCAATTCGTTTAGCGGCAAGGTGATGTGGCTACCCACTTTTACGTTTGATAATCTACCTTGTAAATCGCCTTTCTCAGCTTTCAATTTACCGGATTTTGTCAGTAAGGCGATGACATCAACGGTTTTCACTTGGCTAAAATCCGTACCTGTGCCCAGTACATTGGATTGATCGAGTTTCACTTCAATTGGTAGCGCTTCGGCCGTGATTTTGGTGGCGGCAATCGGGATGATTTTATCACCAGAAGTACGAGCAAACAGGTAAATGGTATCTTTAGGTGATACATGTTTTGCTAACTCAGGTGTTACCGTTAAGGTAATCGTGACTCCTAATTTTGAGCTATCAACGGGGGGGGCTAAGCGTTTTTTAGCTTCTGCAATCGCATTGTTTACCGCTGCGACATCGATATCACTACGCTGGCTATCTAAGATCCGTTGCCATGCATCAATAGCCTTTTGATACTGCCCTTGGAAGAAAGCATCCATTCCTACAAGTAATAAAGTTGAAGGCTCACTTGGGTCAAGCTCTAAGGCTTTGTCTATCAAGGTTTGGATTTGAGGCGTCATCACTTGTCCTGCTTGATAATACATAGCGGTGGCTTTAGGGCCTAACAACTCTGCGGTTTCACCATCGACCTTGATTGCATTGTTGAAAGAATCAATTGCATCTTGGTAACGACCTAATGACATGTAGGCATGACCCAAGCTAAACCAAGTTTCACTGTCTTTTGGGTTCTTTTTAACTTGCTGCTCCATCATCGCCAATTGCTGACGCATGATCTGCTCAGGTGACATATTAGTGTGACTTTGAGCCAGTTGAGGAACATCATTTAATATCTGATAGGCGCCAAGCTTATGATAAAAGTAACCACCTACAGAAAGGAGCACTATCGACATTAACGCTGGCCATAATGGCGATTTATGATGAGAAGTTTGCGCATTGCTGTCTTCTTCATTCCCCTGCTTGGTATCTTGTAGCAAGGTGATTTCAAGCTCATGTTTTAAGGTTTGAAATTCTTCAGCATTAATTTGTTGCTCAGCCAATTCTTGTTCTAAAAAGGTGATCTTTTCTTTATAGAGAGCAATATTCGCACTTTGGCGTACATCGGTATCAATGTGCTTGTTTTGACGTTGACGGAAAAAAGGCAGCCAGATCAGCAATAAACTGACCAAGATAAACAAAACAATAAAAATCCAAAATGTCGTCATGATGTTAATGCTTTACAAATTATTGGCCTACGGCTTTACCGCATAAGTTGGCAGATTATACGTCAATAAAGCTGAGGTAACTAGATATAGATCAAGTGGTAGCTGAATATAAGCCAGTAGAAAACATAAAATTAAGAGACATCCAGTAGGATTCACTCTAAAATAAGCCAAGTTTTGCACAGTAACTACTGTGTGTACTCATTTGTGGTAGGAACGTTTCATGATCCCTGAACTTGGACACTTTGCACTGGTACTAGGGTTAGCCTTTGCATTACTTTTAACCGTCATTCCATTGGTGGGTGTTGCGCAGCGTAATGATCATTTGATCCGCTATGCATGGCCGCTGTCCTATGGCATGTTTGCTTTCATTTTTATTGCTATCATAGTACTCGGATACAGTTTTGGCACTGATGATTTCTCCGTCAAGTATGTCGCTCAGCACTCTAACTCGCAATTGCCTGAGTTTTTTAAAATAGCAGCGGTGTGGGGCGGCCATGAAGGTTCGCTACTGTTTTGGGTCTTTACTTTATCTTTGTGGACGGCAGCGGTAGCTAAGTTCAGTAAAAGCATTGATATCCGCTACACCGCCAGAGTGTTAGCTATTTTGGGGTTGATTGTGACAGGCTTTACCGCCTTTATGTTGTTAACCTCCAACCCATTTGAGCGTTTATTTCCAATGCCATTAGAAGGGCGTGATCTCAACCCAATGCTTCAAGATGTGGGGTTGATTTTCCATCCTCCAATGCTCTATATCGGTTATGTGGGATTCTCGGTTAGCTTTGCTTTTGCGATTGCCGCATTAATGAGTGGTCGATTGGATTCAGCTTGGGCACGTTGGAGTCGCCCATGGACGTTAGCGGCTTGGATCTTCCTAACCGGTGGTATCGCGCTTGGCTCTTGGTGGGCTTACTATGAGCTTGGCTGGGGCGGATGGTGGTTCTGGGATCCCGTTGAAAACGCTTCCTTTATGCCATGGCTTGTGGGTACGGCGTTAGTGCATTCACTGATTGTGACCGAAAAACGCGGAACCTTTAGAAACTGGACAGTACTGTTGGCTATCTTTGCCTTTAGTTTAAGCTTATTAGGTACCTTTATTGTTCGTTCAGGCGTATTAACGTCGGTACATTCATTTGCCGCTGATCCAAGTCGTGGTTCATTCATCCTTCTCTTGTTAGCCATTACCATTGGTGGCTCGTTAACCTTGTTTGGCTTTAGAGCAAATCAGATGGCAAGTCCATCACGTTTTCAGTTGTGGTCAAAAGAGACGTTAATCTTAGTTTGTAACTTATTACTCACGGTCGCTTGTGCCACAGTATTACTCGGTACTCTATATCCGCTACTGATTGAAGCTTTGGGTATGGGCAAAATCTCAGTAGGTCCTCCATACTTTAACGCCGTATTCGTTCCTATTGCGCTAGTTACACTTGGGCTAATGGGGATCGGTCCTGTGATCCGCTGGAAAAAAGCCAAACAAGGTGAGGTGAAAAAGACACTTTGGGTTCCTGCTGTTGTCGCTGCTATGTTCGGATTTGCCGCACCATTAATCGCCGGTGGCGAATACAAAATTTGGGTTGTCTTAGGGGTAACGGCTGCAATATGGGTAGTACTCGCTACGGCGGCGGTTATCTATAAAAATGCCAAATCATCGACAGGGCAGTTTGAAATTAAGCGTATTGGTCGCAGTCAATGGGGCATGGCGTGGGCTCACGTTGGTATTGCGGTGACGGTTATTGGGGCAACGCTGGTCTCTAATTATGATATCGAACGTAGCGTTCGTATGGGACCAGGGATCACCCAACATGTTGCAGGTTATGACTTTACCTTTGTAAAAGAAGTACCGGTTAAAGGTCCAAACTATACGGCTAATCGTATTTATATGGATATCAATAAGGACGGCAATAAAGTCAGCACTATTCATCCTGAAAAACGAGAATATAACATTCAGGTGATGAGTATGACCGAAGTTGGTATCGATTGGGGTGTGCTGCGTGATTTGTATGTCACTGTTGGTGACCCAATCTCGAAAACCGACTACGCTGTACGTATTACCTATAAACCGTTTGTGCGTTGGTTATGGTTTGGTGCGATATTTATGATGATAGGCGGGATCTTATCGGCTTCTGATAAGCGTTACCGTAAAAAAGTGGCGGCTAAATTTGCTAAGCCTGTTCAAGAAATTAAACCAACTGGTCAACTTGCGACGGAATAAGGAAAACCATTAACGATGAAAAAATTCTTCCTATTTTTACCTTTAGTGACCTTTGCCGTATTAGGGTTCTTTCTTTATAAAGGGCTATTTTTGAATCCGCAACAATTGGACTCAGCCCTTATCGGAAAACCCATCCCAGCTTTTGAGCTACAAAAGTTGGAAGATGAAAACATAAAGCTCACCAACAAAGATCTGATCGGCAAAGTGTCGATGATCAATGTGTGGGGAACTTGGTGTCCATCATGTAAGTTCGAACATCCGTATTTAATGAAGCTAAAAGCGCAAAACATTTTACCAATCTATGGCATTAACTATCGTGATGAACGTAAAGCGGCGTTGCATGAATTAAAGGTAGTAGGCGATCCTTATGCACTAAATATCTTTGATCCCATGGGTAAATTAGGTGTGGATTTAGGGGTTTATGGTGCACCAGAAACCTTTATTGTCGATCATAATGGCATTATTCAATACCGTTATGCGGGGCCGATAGCTGAGCCAGTATGGAATAACACCTTACTGCCTATTATCCAAAAACTGCAACAACAAGCTAAAGCGCGAGGAGCATCATAATGAAACCGTGGATCATGGCTTTATTATTGTGTGTTGGAACGTTTCTTACAGGATATGCCGCAGCGACACCTGTAGATACTTATCAATTTAAAAACCAAACCAACCAAGAGCGTGGACTAAAACTCGCGCGTTCAATGCGTTGTCCGCAATGTCAAAACCAAGATTTGGTTGATTCTAACTCTCCCGTTGCCCACGATTTACGTATTCAAGTTTACAAAATGGTGGATGAAGGTAAGAGTGACGAGCAAATTGTTCAGTATATGACGCAGCGCTATGGTGACTTTGTACTTTATAAGCCAAGAATGGACTCTAAAACCTACATCCTTTGGTGGGGACCACTAGGTTTGCTTATCTGTGGCGCAATTGTCATTGGTTTATTAGTCCGTAAGCAAAGAGCCAATAAAGACAGTAATGAAGCTTTTACTGAAAATGATGAACAAGCACTAAAAGCGATACTTCAAGACGAAGATAACAAATAAGTTATAAACAAAATCAGAAAAAAGGGCGCTTTTTAACGAAAAGCGCCCTTTTTTTCTCCGTTTTGCTGGATATCTAGCCACCCGAAAAGAAAATCGTATTTTTCTTTCAAAAAGCCCTTGCGCAAAATTCTAAGCTCCCTATAATGCGCCACCACTGACACGGCACAGCGGCGAAACAGACACTGTTACAGCAGCTACTGAGTCAGGGTTTGGAAAGTGATTAAGTCACTTTTTAAACGGTCGAAAAAAACTTTAAAAAAGGTGTTGACGACCACAGGGAAATGCGTAGAATACGCAGCCCTGACCCGCTGAGAACAACGACTCGACGGGGTGCTGATAAAAGCACAATGTTCTTTAAAAATAAGTATCAAGCAAATCTGTGTGGACACTCACAGAGATAGAAACATCCAGTTATCATCTTTGGATGCTAACAAAAATTCTATCAATGAAGAGTGTTTACATTGATTGAAATCATTAATTTGATTTCAGAC